>NZ_BAABDK010000031.1:0-285641 GCF_039539585.1 Hymenobacter glaciei
TGTTTACTCGACTCATTCCGCAAATAACGAGCATAATGCAAACTAATTCATCCGACCTACTTATTAGGCGAGAACGAGTTAGCATATGAAGCAAACAACGACACGGTTTTCACCGGCTGGTACACCAACCCCAAACGTGGCGAGAAAGCGTTGTCGTAGCGCCGGTTCTCCACCACCGTTGGTGCGTTGGTAGCGGGCAGCGTCAATGCCGGGTAAGTGTACACGTCGCTGGGGGTTTCCAGGTAGCTCCAACGCACCCCCGCCAGCACTTTCACGTGGTCGAAGAGGCTGATGAGGTTTTGGGCGTAGAAACCGGCCCGGCGGGTATTGCCCAGCGTGCGGGTGTTGTAGCGCATGGCGTCGTAGCCGCTCACCGTGGTTTTTGGGCGGCCCAGCATCCGGCCAGGGTTGATGATGTTGACCGAATCGTACGCCTGACTAATATAGGAGAGCGTGTTCGTGTTGTACTGGTCGGCATCGGCCCCAACCAACAGCGTGTGCCCGATACCACCGGTGCGGAAAGTGCCCGTGAGGTCGAGCTGCGCGAGGTAGTAGTTCTCCCTGGTTTCGGTACGCTGCAGGCTGCGGAGCCAGTTGCCGTAGTTGCGGCCGGGCTTGATGACGTTGGCCGTGGGCCGGCTGGCGCTTTTCAGCTCGTTGGCGTAACGCTGAAACGCGCCCACTGCCTGCAGCTGCCAGGTGTCGTTGAGGCGGCTGATGAGGGTAGCGGTGGCACTGGTTTGGTTGGTGGCATTGTGGGCGTCGGAGGTGTTCAGGAAGCGGCTGCGCGATTCCTGAATCTGGTAGTTGATGGCCCCGATGCCGTAGTCTGGCGTCCGAGTGTCGCGCAGGTAGTCACCTTCAACCACCAGGTCGGTTTTCGGCGTCAGCTTGAAGAGCAACGAAGGGTTGACGTACAGGCGGTTGCTGTGCACGCCGTCGCGGTAGCTGTCGGCGCGCTCCCAGGTGCCGTTCAGGCGGTAGGCTACCTTCTGACTCCCGCCTACTGCGCCGTACACGTCGAACTGCGGCTTCACGAAGCCGAAGCTGCCTACGCGCAGCCCCACCGAGCCGCCGCGCTCGAACTGCGGCTTCTTGGTTACCAGGTTCAGGATGCCGCCCGCCGCCACGTTGCCATAGAGGATGGCCGCGCTGCCCTTCAGCACCTCCATGCGCTCGAGCGAACTCACCTCGGGCATGATGCCGTTGTTGTAGCGCACGCCGTTTTTGAAGGTGTTGGCGCTGCTGTAGGCAAAACCGCGGCTGGCAATTTCTTCCTGTGTGCCGCCGGTTGCGCCCATCACGTACACGCCGGCCACGTTGGCCAGCACGTCGCTCAGGCGCAGGGCCTGCTGCTGCTCCAGCACCGGCCGCTCGATGGTGAGGGTGGCCTGCGGGTTGTCGAGCGGTGCGATGGGTATTTTACCGGCGCTCACCGTGCGCTGGTTCAGGCTTTTGCTGCCGGTTACGGTTACTTCAGCCAGCTGCTGCTCGCCGCGGGCCAGCGTGAAGGGGGGCACTTCGGCCGTCTGGCCGGGGCGTACCTCCACGGCAGCTTCCTGCCCTACACAGCCCAGGCAGCTTACCACAATGGCCTGCCAGCCGGCGGGCGCCCGCAGCACGAAGCTGCCATCAGCAGCCGTTACCGTGCCCCGCTCGCTGCCTTTGATGCGCACCGAAACCTGCTCGGCGGGCTGGCCATCGGCCAGCTGCACGCGGCCCGTTACGGTGCCCATAGCCTTTCGGTGCTGTTCGTTGTTCGGGTGATGCTGGTTGGGCTGGGCAAGCACAACGCTGGGCAGGCAACTGCTAATGAACAAGGTAGGAAGGAGAAAACGACGCATGTGCTTATTTGGAATGATTCTAAATAGAACACAAAGGTGCTCGCTATTTAGAATCATTCCAAATAAAACTTTCATGCAAATGGACGTCACTGCGCGTAATTACCACCACCTACGCCGCTAAAAATCGCCCAACGTCTTGCTCATCAACAAAAAAACCCTGCCGAATAACAGGGTTTTTTTGTTGATTCTGAACTAGAAAATACGGTTTTCTCGCATTCCTGCTTACAGTTTCACGCCCACCGTGAGGAAGTAGCTGCGGCCGTCGGAAGGCAATATGCCGGGACCGGGGTAGCCGGTGGCGCGGCGCGTGAAGTAGCGGGCATCGGCCAGGTTGTTCACGCTGGCTTCGAGCTTGAGCCAGCGGCGCTCCCACGCCAGGGACGCGTCGAAAATCTGGTAAGCCGGAATGGGGCCGATAACGGCCGACGGACTGGTGGTCGACGGGTCGTTGGTGGCTTCGGCAAACTGCTGCGACAAATACAGGAACTGCAGCGAGGCCTTTACCGGGCCGTAGCCGACGCGGGTGCCGGTTTTCAGGTTCACGGCGGGCACGAACTCGACCTGTTTGCCCTCCACCAGCGGCAGCACGCTGCGCACGTACCGGCTGCGAATCAGGGCCACGTTGCCGAAGGCCGACCACTGCCAGCGCGGGGCAGCCGGGGCAATGGCGGCGGGGTCTGGCAGCGGCAACAACTCCGCTTCGCCGTAGGCTTCAAGGCCGACTATCAGGGCTTGGCCCACGTTCAGGCGGCGCCGAAACGGGTTGTCGAAGGTGTCGTACTGCGTGATTTCGCCGATGCGGTTGTTGTAGTTCAGCGCAAACAGGCTTACGTCGTAGGTGAGCACGCCGGGGCTCTCGCCGCGCAGGCCCAGGTCGGCCGAGAAGCCGGTTTCGTCCTGCAGGTTGGGGTCGATGACGGACGAGGGGTTCACAATCTGCATGTCGCTGAACGTGATGGAGCGGTAGTTCTGCGAGAGGTTGGCGTAGAGTTCGCGTCGCTCGTTGGGCTTGTAGCTCAGGCCCAGGCCGCCGAGCAGGAAGCCGCGCGGGCTCACGCGGTGCTCGTTCTGCCGCACGATTTGGCTGATGTTGCCGGCCAGGTCGCGGAACACGGCGTCGAGCACGCCATCGGCCTGGGTGCGGATGTACTCGTAGCGCAGGCCCGGCGTGAGGGAAACCTTCTCGCTCAGGTAAAAGATGTTTTCGGCGAACACGGCCACGTTCTGGTTGGGAAACCGGTAGTCGGAGTAGTTGCGAGTGCTCGAAAACTTGTCGGGCTCCACGAAGCGAAAATCGGCCCCGCGCCCGGCCGGCCCGAAGCCCTGAATGCTGTGCGTGGTGCCCCGGTACAGGCGCGTGCCCAGCAGCAGCACGCCATCCTTACCGGCCAGCTGGTAGCGGTTCAGGAAGCGGGCTTCGAGGCCGATGTTGCGGAAAGTGCCGTCGATGAGGTCGCGGCCGATGTAGTCTTCGTCGGGCCGGCTTACCTGGTTGGGGCGGAAGCCCAGCGACTGCCGCGCCGCCACCAGCCCGAAGGCCGTCAGGTTCACGTTGGACTTGGCGTTGAGCTTCCAGTCGGCGTTGAGGTTGAACAGGTTCCAGTCGACGGCGAACCAGTTGCGCGCGCGGTTCGACTGCCGGGCGTCCTGCCGGAACTGGGCGTCGTTGAGGCCGCCGGGCTGCTGGGCCAGGTAGTCCATGTGCGTCACCTGCACGCCGGCCTTCAGATTTTCGGTGAACTGATAGCGCACGTCGGCGTAGGCGGTTTTGCTCTCGAACTGCGAGTTGGGACGCCAGCCGTTGCCGCGCTTGTACTGCCCGAACGTGTAGTAGCTGAGCTTGCCCACCGTGCCGCTCACGCTGTTGAAGGAGTTGAAAAAGCCGAACGAACCCACCGTCTGGCGCGACGTCACGGCCGCTTTGCGGTCGGGCTCGGGGCCGCGCATCTCGAAGTTGAGCAGGCCGCCAAACTGAGTGCCGTACTGCAGCGAGGCCGCCCCGCGCACCAGCTGAATGCGCTTCACAGCCTCGGTGGGCGGCGTGTAGTAGCTTTCGGGGTAGCCCAGGGCATCGGCCGAGATGTCGTAGTTGTTCTGCCGCACGTTGAAGTTGCTGGTGCGGTTGGGGTCCAGCCCGCGCCCGCCGATGCTGAGCTGCAGACCGCCCCCGTCGTTCTCCCAGATGTTGAGGCCCGGCACGCGGGCGTACACCTGGCGGGCGTTGTTGGTGGCGAGGTTGGCCACCAGGTTTTCGGGCACGATGACCTCCGATTTCTTGGCCGCGAAAATGGCCGTGCCCTCCACTTCGCGCAGCCGCGTTTGGCCAAATGTAGTCTGGGGCGCGGCCACCACCACTTCCTTCAGCGTAGTCTGGTCGCGGGGCGTCAGCTCGAAGCTGAAGCCATCGGCGGGCAGCGTTACGCTGAGGCTGAACGGAAGGTAGCCCAGCGCCGACACCAGCACCGACTGCGGCCCGGCAGCCAGCCCGTGCACCTCGAAGCGCCCGGTGCTGTCGGTGAGCACGGCGCGGTTCAGGGTTTTCACAAACACTTCGCCGCCCACCACGGGCGCGCCGCTGCCGGCCACCTGCACCCGGCCGCGCAGGGTTTCTTGGGCCTGCGCGCCAAGGCAGGGCAGCAGCAAAACCAACAACAGTAAAACTTTACAAACCGGTAATCTCATCATTGAAGGGTAAAATCCACGGCTTGGGCGCGAAGCCCTCGGTCTGGCGGGCCAGGTCCACGGTGGGGTCGATGTAGGCCTGGCCCAGGCGGCCGTTCAGGCTCACGTAGGCATCGGCGTAAACTTGGGGGTTGCGCACGCCCTGGCGGGTGTAGTAGTCGTGCAGGTAGTGGGCAAACTGCAGCATCATGTCGGCTTGGGTGGCCATCATCTTTTCCTGCAGCACGCTGAGATGCTCGGCGTTGTTCACCAGCCGGGCGCGGCCGGTAGCACCATCCACTACCTTGAACTGCACTTGGCCCAGCTTTTCCATGAGCATTACGCGCCACGAAAACCGGTAGCCTTCCTCGGTCCAGAACAGCTCGCGCGGGTACAGCCAGTAGCGCAGCGGGGCCAGCAGCTGCACCACGAAAAACAAGGCGAAGCCGATGAGCAGCGCCAGCCGCACCCGCGGCCGGTACACCAGGGGCGCGGCCGGCCGGGGCTCCTCCACTCCCAGCCGCAGCCACCGGCGTACCCGCGCCAGCAGCCGCTCGTGGAAGTCGGCCGGGAAAAACACCAGCGCCGCCACTATCATCACGTAGGGGAACATCCCGATGGGAAACAGGATGGCCGTGAGCACGTGAAACCCCACCACCGCCGCGTAGGCGTAGGGCCGCGTGAGGCGATTCAGCAGGAAAAACGGTACCGTGAGGTCGTAGAACGCGCCAAACCAGCTGAACACGTAGGCCGTGGCCGGGTAGTTGAACAGGAAGCCCACCATCGGCAGGTCGTTTTTGGCGGGCAGCCAGATGCGCAGCGGCGCGGCCGCCAACAGCCAGTCTGAATTTAGCTTGGCCAGCCCGGCGTACACGTACACGATGCCCACGAGCAGCCGCAGGGCGTCCACGGCCCAGCGCGGCACCTGGGTGTGCCGACGGGCCGGCCGGCGGGCGGCATCCAGCGAAAAGTCGGCTTCAGCGGGCAGAAAAACCAGCAGCAGCGCCACCAGACTCACAAAATAATAGTGGTTCAGGTAGGTGCTCTTGTCCATGAGCTCGATGTAGGTGAAGCTCAGGAACAGGCCCGCCGCGGCCGGGCGATAATGCCAGCCCAGCGCCACCAGCAGCGCACAGACGCCGCAAACGGCAAACAGGCCATACGTGTATGGCCCCAGCGGCTTGATAAATTCCAGCCCGTAATACGGAAAGAAGAATTTCGGCTGTAGGTACAGCTCGGCAATCCAGCCCTTGGCCCAAAAACGCACGACGCTGGCCAGTATCAGCAGGCCAAAGGCGATGCGGAATACGGCCAGCGGCGCGGGAGAAATATAGCGTTGGAAATAGCGTGGCTGCGGTTCTACTGCCATTGAAGGTGTTAAGAAATTCGGCAGACGGTCATGCTGAGCCTGTCGAAGCATCTCTACCGCATTAGCAACTATTTACTCTCGCGGTAGAGATGCTTCGACAGGCTCAGCATGACGTTCTTGATTCACTTAATCCCCGTCGTTGTCCACGTAAGTCACGGTGATGCTCATGGCCGAGGTCATGTCCACTTTAAGCAGGCGCACGGCTTTCTGCATCTCGGCAAAAGACTGAAGTGCAGCGGCGTTGCGGGTCTGAATGGTGGCGTGCAAATCGGGCGCCAGCGTGGCCAGCTGCTGGGCAGCGGTTCCAAACTGCGCGTTGATAATCTGCGTCAGGGACTGGCCGGTGCGGCTATCCTTGGCTCCCAGCGCGTCGACGTACGTCTTGATGGAAGGTTGGCCGGTCCGGCCGTTGAATGCGTTTTGCACCGCCGCGTGGGCCGCTACGGCCAGTTCCAGCGGCAGTTCGCGGCGGTAGTAGTACGCTTCAATCTTATCCGGCGCAGCGGTTCCGGTCATGGCTCCGGCCGGAATACCGATTTTTCCGGAGCGCAGGAAATGCTCATAGTGACGCGAAAAGGCATTCACGGCCAGCGAGAGCGAGCTGCCCGCGTTGGTGCCCGTGTTGGCGATGAACGTGGCCCGGTACGGGCCGTTCCACTGGCCTTGCACGCCGGTGAAGAGCTGGTCCATTTTGGCCACCACGTCGGTGAGGTAGCGGCGCTGGTTGGCCGAGGCCACGTAGCTCTGCACGATGGCCGCGTCGTCGGTCCCGATGCCGTTCAGCAGGTAGTCCAAGGCCGGAAAGCCCTGCTGGGGAATGGCCGACGACAGCTCAAAATTGTAGGTGCCCGACGTAATGTTCTGACGGATGCCGGCCGCGTCGGTGGGGTAAATATTGAAGTGGTTGACAAGCGAAACATCGGCCGCCGGGCCAAATTCAAACATTTCCACTTTTTGCCACTCCAGGTAGGCCTCGCGCCAAGCCTGGCGGGCGCTTTGCAGGCTGGCCACGGTGGGCGCGGTGGCAAAGGCTGCCGCCTGGGTTTTCATCGTCGTCAGCTTGCTGCCGAAAGCCTGGTAGCCTGGCTTCACCAGGTTGTCGGCCCATTCGGTGAGCAGGGCGGCGCGGTTCAGGTCGGTGGTGGCAGTGGCCGTATCCGGGCCTTCAGCCGTTTTTTTGCAGCTGGACACCATTCCTCCGGCCAAAGCCATCGACAACGAAAACAGCAAAATCGACTTTTTCATACTACGGGTTGAGGTGTAACAGCAACCTAACCAATGCAGCGCCGCAAGGTTGCGGCGCTGCATTGGTTAGCGCTAAGCAAACGGCTCCGATTTAGAGCGAAAACTTGGTGTTGATGGCTGCAATAGCGGCATCGGCCTGGGCATTGGTGAGGTCCCAGGCACCTTGGGCACCCGAGGTCAGGCCATTCAGCACAGAATCGGCCCAGGCGGTGTCGGCTCCGGACTTGGTGCAGAAGCGCAGCGAGTAGATAAACCCGATGCCTTCGCCCAAAGCGTGCGCCTTCACGGCGGGGTCGGAGGCAGCTTTCCAGTTGGTCAGGTACGAAACGGCGGCTTTGGCGATGGTGCGCTCCAGCTCGGTGCGGATAATGTCGGCCTGAGCCTTGAGCGTGGCTTCGTCGTTGTTGACAATGGCCGCGCGGCCTTTTAGAAAGGCGAGGTACACACCGGGCGAAGCCGGGCCGTTCTTCTCGTTCAGGTAGCCGGCCAGAAACCGCTCGCGGGGCGTGAGGGCGATGTCGGTGGTCATGATGGCGTTCGAGGTGAGGTAGCCATAGGCCATATCCCAGTTGTGCTCGCGCTCCGAATAGAGCTTGCCTTCCACCACCTTGCCGTTTTCGGCGGCCAGCGAGTTGCTCGTCAACAATACGTTGCCAATCTGGTCGAGCAGCAGCGCGCCGAGCAGCGCCTTCTGAATCACCTGGTTGGGCTCGAAGCCGCGGGCGTCGACCAAGTAGCGGCCCAGGCGGCCGGCGTTGCCGCGCGTGGCGGTCTGGTTTACCGACTGGCTGGCCGTGGCCAGGTTGGCCAGCTGGCCGTCGATGTAGTTGCGCACCGTGGTGGCGTTGGCGTCCGAGAAAGAGGCGGCCGTTTTATCGCGCAACTGCACGCCAGAGGTGTTCAGGGCAGCGTCGGCAAAGGGCGCGCCGGCGTTGGTATAAAGGTTGCGCAACCGGGCCAGGTCGAGGGTAGCGGGCGTGGCCGGGGCAGCCACAGCTACCGTGGCCATGTAGCTGTTCAGCTCGGTGAACATGTTGAGCCGGGTGGCTGCCGCGCCAAGGTCTACCGTAGCGGCCCCGTTGGCATCCTTAAACGAGGTGGTGTAGGGCGAAGATGCGGTGAGGGTAGCGTAGTCGATTTTGGCGCGCAGAACCGGCGTGGTTGGTGCGACAGTGTCGTCTTTGCTGCAGGAAGTGAGGCCCAGGGCGGCAATAAACAAGGAGAAAGAAGCGCGGCTAAACGTATTCATGCGGTTGAACAAAGCGGGAGAATGGGAGAAAAACGACCGGCTGCTTGCGCAGCTCTTGTTTAGAATCGTTCTAAACTGCCACAAAGTTGCTAGCTATTTAGAATTGTTCCAAATAAACTTTTGAGCTCGCCCGAATTTTCTCCGATTTATTCTCTACTGAAAGCTTCGTCTCTTACCCCAACTTACTGAAGGTCAGAACAAATCGCGCTCTAAAGCCAGACTGATGGAATAAGTACGGGTGTGTTAAGAATAGCTTTGCCACTTGCCTCTGCACTCAGTCCTTAGTGCCGGGCCACCGCCAAAGCCTCGAGGGCCGCTTTGAATTCCGGCGTGTCGTAGTCGGCCATGCCGTCGTGGCGGGCGGCCATCTGGCCATCGGGCCCCAGAATAACAGTCGACGGGATGCTGTTGGAATCGAACGGAGCTGGCAGCTCGCCCGTCCGGAAATACAGCGGAAAAGTGTAGCCCTGGCTTTTAAAGAATTTCCGGGCCTTGGCCGGGTCCTCATCGAGCGACAGCATCACAAAAGCCACTTTCGACTTGTCGACTTTCTGATACAGCGCTTCAATGCCGGGCATCTCGGCCCGGCAAGGCGGGCACCAGCTGGCCCATAAGTTCACAAATACTGCCTTGCCGCGCAGGTCGCTCAGGTTCGCGGGCTGGCCCTCGGACGTGAGCAAGGCCAAGTTATGCGGGTACGGGCTGTTGCTTGTGAGCACGACGAGCGTGGCGGCCGGGCCGGAGGGTGTGGCCGGCACCTGCGCCCGCCAGAGCCCGGTTGCCAGCAGCCCGCGCTGCAAGCCGCCCAGCACTATCGGCCGCAGCCCCGTCAGCATCACGAGGGCGAAAGCCGCCAATGGCAGCCATTCCAACAGTTTTTTCCGGTTCATTGCTCTACAGCGTCCCGATGCGGGTAACGTAATAGTCGGCATCTTCGTCGAGGGCGTCGCGCAGCTGCTCGCCCTGCGCCGGCAGGCCAGCCAATGGCGCCAGCGCACTCAGGTCGAAGGCCCCCATCGAAAGCGGCAACAGGCCCAGCGCGGCCAGCGGCCAGCCTTTTTGCCCGCGGCCCAGGCCCAGCCCAATCAGCCCCGCTCCCAACGCAACCCGCGCCAAACGCCCCGCCGGCGAAGCCATCGCACGCAAAAACTGATTCTTATTAACAGATGACATAACAGATTGACAAAGATTCTTCCAACGATACGCAAAATTACGCCGGGCCTGACCCGCGCCGGTTAACCCGCGCAACATAAAGGAGTTTACCCAAAGTTCAGGGCAAATTTTTGGTGCCTTTAGTGGCCGTAGATGCTGAAGATGCCCTTGTCGGTGGGCGTCCAGAGGCAGGCGCGCTGGCCGCTGGCTTTCAAGGCATTATTCGTCCAGGTATTGCAGGTGTAGAGGAAGCTGTACACGCGGGGCGCTTCGTAAAAGGCATCATTATCGGCGTAGCTGTGGCCCTTTATTTGTTCGAATTGGCCGGAAGCATCCTGCCGGAAGCTGGTGCGAATGTAGTCGACCAGCCGGGCGTATTCGGCCCGGCTCAGGCGCAGCTCGATGGTTTGCGGGCCGGGTGTCATCGTCCGGAAATAGGTGGTGTGCATCGCTGCCGAGCCCAGCCAGAACGCGGCCATGAAAGCGGTGCTGAACTTGAGGTCAGCCCAGGTGGGCGTGTCGAGGTAAAAGCCCTTATCGCCCCAACCGAAGCCGACGTAAGGCAGGCTGCTGTCCTTCGATGGCAGGTTGGCGTAGGGAAGCAGGGGCCGCCAGTCGAACTCCGGGCTCACCACGGGCAACACAATATCGGTGTGCACGCCGTTGGTGTGCAGGTACACAACCACGTCGGCGGAAGCGTTGGGGTCGGCTTTAGCTACCGGAATGTGGGGGATGGTAAGCGCGGCCCCGGCATAAACGGCGAGGAACGCCATGAAGGAGAGAAGACCGTAGCCGCCGATACGGGCCGCTTTTTGAATAGGTGTGCGCATTAAAAAAAGGAATTATGGGCCGTAGCCGGAAGCCTATACGGACGCGGCGGCCTGGCAAAGGTACTGGCCCGGCCGGGCCAGTACCTTTGCCAGGCCGCTTCCCCTTTCCAAAGCCGCCTTGCCCTGCCCATGTGGACTTCCTCCGCTACCCGCCTGGCTGCTCTCGAAGCCGAGTGGCAGCAGCCCTCGCCCCGCTTTCGCAACTTCCCACTCGTAGCCCGCTACCATCAACAACAGCAAGCCGGCCCCGCCTGGCACCGCCTCGACGACCAAACCTGGCACGACCTAAACGGCGAGGAGCTCTTTGCGCTGCTCGATGGCACGGTTAGCCGCGTAGGGCAGCAGTGCCTCTACAACCGGCTGCGCACCCCGCTGGCCGAGGCCGGCGCGCTACAGGAATTCGATGAAGCAGCGGCCCTTTTTACTGCACAACCGGCGGCACGCGGCGGGGCCTTGCTGGCTCTCAGCCGCCTGCAATCGATGGAGGCCTACTACCTGACCGACCTGCTGGCCGGCATTGCGCTGCCGGCCCTGCCGTTGGCGGCGGCGGCTCCGGTACTGGTGTTGCTGCTGCTGGCGACGTTGGTGGGCGGCTTCTGGCTGCCAGTGCTGTGGTTCTTCACGGCGGGGCAGGTGCTGGCCCACACGGTACTGCATTATTTCTTCCGGTCGCGGGTGGTCGCCGGGACGCGGCCCATGCTGCAATTAGGCAATCTTTACCGGGCCGGCCGCGAGCTGGCGCCGCTGGGGCTTTCGCTGCCGGCTTTGCGCGAGCTGGCCGGGCCACTAACGCGGCTGGGGGCTATTGTAAGCAAGGTGGCCTTTCTGCAGTTTGAAGGGCAGTTGCAATCGGACATAGCCGCCCTGCCGTGGCTGATTCTGCAGTACGTGAAGATTCTGCTGCTGCTCGATTTTATTGTGTACCACCGCTGCCGGCGCGACGTGCAGGCCCACGCCGGAGCAATCCGGGCCGTGTTTGAAGCGGTGGGCTACGCCGATTGCGCGGTGGCAGTGGCAGGATTCCGGGCGCGGCAGGCGCACTGCGTACCCGAATTCACTACGGCCGGCCTGCGCCTGACGGACGCTTATAACCCGCTGGTGGCCGGCTGCGTGCCCAATACCCTGACGGTAGACAGCCGCAGCAGCGTGTTGCTGACGGGCTCGAATATGTCGGGCAAAACCACGTTCATGCGCACCATTGGCCTCAATACGCTGCTGGCCCAAACAATTACCACCTGCCCGGCCAGCACCTACGCGGCCCCGTTCCGACGGGTGGTTTCCAGCGTCAACCTGGCCGATAGTCTGCCCGAAGGCAAGAGCTATTACTTTGCCGAAGCCGAGGCTGTACTCGGCTTCGTGCGGGCTGCCGAGGCCAAGCCTGGCGAATACCTGTTCGTCCTCGACGAGCTATTTAAAGGCACCAATACGGTGGAGCGCATTGCCGCTACCAAGGCGGTGCTGGCCTATCTGCAGAGCCGCAGCCTAGTGGTGGCCTCCACCCACGATGGCGAGCTGGGCGCACTGCTGGCCCCGGCCTTCACCGAATACCACTTTTCCGAAACGGTTAGCGAAACCGACTGGTACTTCGACTACTCGCTTAAGCTGGGTCCGCTCACCACTCGCAACGGCATTCGGTTGCTGGCGCGGGCGGGCTATCCTTCGGCCATCGTCGATGATGCCCTGGCTTTGAGCCGCACCCTGGATGCGGCGGCTGACGCACGCGAAACTGCTGTTTTCCTGCCGTAGCGGCCTATACTATCTCTACAGCAAATCGCAGTACCAGAACCCGGTGTCGAACGGGCTGGGGTCGGTGCTGGTGGCGGGGGCGCAGTCGTAATCGGCTGAATCGGTGGGCTGGGGCGCGGGGGCGGTATATTTTCGGTGCACAATTTCGCCCTTTTCGAAGGGTATGGGCTGGCTGAACAGCGGGCCGTCGAACACGAAGGTGTGGAACTCGCCGTTTTCGCCGCAGGGGTCGACGTTGGCGGGCAGGTCGCGCAGGAAGTCCTCGTCAATTACCCGGCCCACGAAGCTGCGGTCGAGGTATTTCTCGCTCACGCAGGTGGTAATGGTTTTAAAGCCCAGGCCGATGAACTCGCGGATGAGCTCGCCCGTGGACACGCCCCAGAGCGGAAACACCGCCTCCAGACCCGCTTCAGCCAGCTTGGTCTCGCGGTACCGGCGCAGGTCTTCGAGGAAGATGTCGCCGAAGATGGACACGCTGGCTCCGGCCTGTTTCAGCTCCTGCATGGTGTCGCCCATCAGCTGCTCGTAAATGGCCATGGAGGGCATTTCGGGCAGCAGCAGCTGGCGGCAGGGCAGCCCTAGGGCCGCGGCCTGGCGCTCGAGCAGGGCCGTGCGCACGCCGTGCATGGAAATGCGCTGGTAGCCCTCGTTTACCGTGGTGAGCAAGGTCTGGACGTGGTACTGGCCGGCTTGCCGCACTTTGTAGAGCGCCAGGGCCGAGTCCTTGCCGCCGCTCCAGTTGAAAATGGCCTGTGGTTTCATGTGCGGGCAAAGAAAGCGCCCGCGCCGCAATAGGGCCCTGCGGCCAGCAACGCCGCGGCTGCACAGCAGGCCAATTGGCAGAAGCGGCGGCAGTACCAATGGCTACGGTTGGGCCCATCATTGGCCTGGGGCAACCTTTCCGCTTCGCTGTCGAAGAATGCAGCATGCATTTTACTCTTATCACCCCCACGCACCAGCGGCGCGAGCTGCTGCCCGAGGCCGTGGCGAGCGTGCGCGCCAGCATCAGTGCCCCGCTCGATTTCTCGTTTGAACACCTGGTTTATGACAACGGCTCGCGCGACGGCACGGCCGCTTACCTGCGCGAGGCGGCCGCCCGGCCCGGCCCACCGCTGCGCCACTGGCACTCGCCGGGCCGCCTGCTGGCCGGCCGGGCCCGCAACCTGCTTATTGCCGAAGCGGCCCCTGATGCCTGGATAGTCCCGCTCGACGACGACGACCTGATGCTGCAGCGCACCCTGTACCACTACGGGGCCCAGATTGAAGCCAATGCTGGCCGGCCATGGTTCGTGGCCGATTTCCTGCGGGTGGATGAGCATGGCCGCTACCTGCCCGGCGAGGACTACTACGCTTGGCAGTTCGACTCGCCCACGGCCATGCTGCAGGCCATTTTTCGGGCCGAGCACTTCATTCAGGGCAACGTGTGCTACCACCGCTCCTTCTTCGACCAGGTGGGGGGCTACGATGGCGAGCTGGCGATGGCCGAGGACCTCGACCTGTACGTGCGCTTCCTGCTGGCCGGGGAGTTGCCGGTACTGTGCCCGCACATCAGCCACTTGCACCGCTTCCATGCCCGCAACGTGAGCATTGGGGTAGATGCCGACACGCACAACGCCGACCTGCGGGTGATTTACCGTAAGTATGCTGCGCAGCTGCAGGCCCTGGGCGTGGCCGCGCCGGGCTAAACGACCCGAGCGTGGCCGGGCTGCCCGTAGATTCGCAGCCACATGGAAACTACCCTGACCAATTCCGACAACGACCTGCCGGCGCGCACCGAGCTGCGCTTGTGGCAGCGCCAGATGCAGCGGCGGCCCTCGCTGCTCAACCAGTTTGCCCGCCGCGTCCAGATTCGGCTCAATGCCCTGCTGCCCGAGCGGGTGCACCAGGCCATCACGGCGGCTATTCGCCAGATGGTGCGCGGCGTGCTATTCGGCTCGCAGTACACCACCAGCCAGCCGCTGACGGCCCGCACGTTGGCACAGCGTGAATTTGTGGCCCGCAACCAGATTCGCAACTACCGCACCATGGCCACCGCCGAAGGCGCCGTAACCGGTGCTGGTGGTTTCCTGCTGGGCCTGGCCGATTTCCCCATCTTAATTGGGCTGAAAATGAAGCTGCTGTTCGACCTGGGCGCCGCGTATGGCTACGACGTGCACGACTATACAGAGCGGCTCTACCTGTTGCACGTTTTTCAGCTGGCCTTCAGCAGCCAGCACACCCGCAACCTCACCTACCAGCGCCTGGCCGACTGGGATGCCTACCGTCTGACCCTGCCCCTGAACCCGGAGAAGTTCGACTGGCGCACGTTTCAGCAGGAGTACCGCGACTACATCGACCTGGCCAAAATGGCCCAGCTGCTGCCTTTTGTGGGGGCGGCCGTGGGCGCGGTGGCCAACTACAAGCTCATCGACCAGCTGGGCGAAACGGCCATGAACTGCTACCGTCTGCGCCACTTTGCGGCCCAGGAAGCGGGGAGTTAGCCAGCGCCTGCGGTTAAGCTCCGCCATACACACCCGGCGCCGCGCCGCTTTACGTATCGAGAAAACGCGGCATGTACGCTTCACCATCTCCTCACATACGCCCGGCTTTCTTCGGTGCACCATCTTCACGTTCATGGCTGAAACTCCTTCATCCGTCGATTATAGTGCGCTGTTTCGAGCGTTGCCGGGCGCGTACCTGCTGCTGGCCCCTGATGGGACCGTGCTCGACAACTCTGACCAGCACGTGGCCGTGTCGCTGCTGCCGCGCTCGCAGGCGGTGGGCCGCAACATTTTCGATGCTTACCCGTCGGCCCTGGAAAGCCAACGCGATTTGGCGGCCTCGCACGAGCAGGTGCGCCGTACGCTGCAACCCGACACCATGCCCCTGCTGCGCTACGACCTGGAGCGCCCCGCCGAGGTGGGCGGCGGCACCGAAGAGCGGTATTGGCAAATCACTCATTACCCCATCCTGAACGCCAACGGCACCCTGCAATACATCCTGCAGATTCCGCAGGATGTAACCGCAGCACATCGGGCGTCGCTCGTGGCCGCCCAAGCCCAGGAAGCCCTGAACGAGGCGCAGCAGCGCAGCGAGTTCATTATGCAAAGCCTGCCCGTGTTGGTGTGGACCAACCATCCCGACGGCACCCCCAACTACTATAATAACCGCTGGCTGGAGTTCACGGGCAAAACCCTCGAGGAAATGCAGGCCATCAACTGGGACGAAATCACCCACCCCGACGACCGGCCCGGGCTGGTGCAGCGCTGGGCGGTAGCCCTGGCCCACGGCACCGAGCTGCAGTACGAATACCGCCTGCGCCGGCACGACGGCCAGTACCGCTGGGTGCTCATTCGCAATGTACCGCGGCGCGATGCCGAGGGCCAGATTACCATGTGGGTGGGGGCCGCCAACGAGATTCACGAGCAGCGCCAGCTGGTGCAGGAACTCCTAGCGGCCAACGAGCAGCAGAACACCCTCTCCGAACAGGCCTACCAGTTGTACCAGCGCGCCGAAAACCAGCGCGAAACCTACGAGCACCTGTTTACGCAGGCCCCGGCCATGATTGCCATTACACGCGGCCCCGAGCACCGGTTCGAGTTCGTGAACCCTGCCTACCAGCAGCTGTTTCCTAATCGCCAGCTGGTAGGGCACACGGTGGCCGAGGCGTTGCCCGAAATCAGAGCCCAGGGCATTGTAGGCTTGCTCAACGACGTGTACCGCACCGGCGAAACGTTTTATGGCAATGAGCTGAAGATGAAAGTGGAGCGCGACGCCAGCCACGAGCTGCGCGACGCGTATTTCAACTTTGTGTACCAGCAGTTCCGCGAAAACGGCGAGCCGGATGGCGTTGTGGTGTTTGCCTTTGAAGTCACCGAGCTCGTGCACGCCCGCCAAGCCCTCGAAAAAGCGCGCAATGCCTCTTCGCAGGCCCTGGATGGGGCTGCCCTGGGCTAACATGAGCGTATCTTTGCAGATAATTTCCGTACGACATTTTTAGCATCGGCATGCCCCTTTCCCCCTTCGACTTTCAGCAGGCCCGCGTGAAGCAGGTGCTCTTTAAGTCGCGGCTGCGCTCGGTGCTCTACGGCGTTCGGGAAGCTGAACCAACCCTGTTTTCTTACACCGACAACGCCCTGGGTCAGTGGATTCAGCACTCGCTACGGCCCGAGCTGGGCCACCTGCCCGCCGTGCAGGAGCTCGAGCGCACCGTGCAGCAAATGCTGCGCACGGGCCAGGAGCTGGCCGCCCGCTACCAGCGCGGACAGATTGAGGAAGCCCGCACCGGCCTCGACCAGATTAACACCTTCGCCGACCAGATTGAAGCGCAATTGGTGAGCCTGGAAGCCGGCGTGGGCTAACCCAAACATGATTAGCAACGAAAAAAGGCAGCCCGACGGCTGCCTTTTTTCATGGCCAGTCTATGCATCAACCACTGGCTAAGCCAGCATTTGCTCTTGTTCAAGCACGACCGGCGCCAGGGCAAAAGCTTCGGCCAGTAGCTCGTAGGAGCGCACGCGGTCCTCGAAGCGAGCGGTGATGGTGACGGCCGTGATTTCGTCGACCTCGTATTCGGCGGCCAGCTGGGTGAGTTGGGCGTGCACCTGCGCGGGCGTGCCGCTCACCACCCGGTTGCGGTTGAAGGCGAGGTGGGCCTGGTCTTCGCTGCTGAACCGGTAGGTGGCCACTTCTTCAGCCGTAGGAAAAGCACCTCGTTCCCCCTTGCCGAAACGCAGCAGCATGAGGTCCATGGCAGCGCGCAGCTCCTGGGCTTTGGTTTCGGTATCGGCACAAATCAGGAACACGGCCACGTTGGCCAGCGGAGCCGCCAGCTCGCGGCTGGGCCGGAACCGCTCGCGGTACTGGCGCACGGCCGCCGGGCCGCCGCTGCCATTGATGAACTGAGCAAAGGAAAACGCCATGCCCAGGTGCGCGGCAAACAGGCCGCTTTGCCCACTCGAGCTCAGCAGCCACAGCTCCGGGCTGGTGGCAGCCTGCGGAGCCGCCATTACCCGCTCGTGAATGGTGTCGGGCACTTTTTCGTCGCGCAGGTAGGCCTGCAGGTCCATCAGCTGCTCCACAAAATCCTGCTCGCTGAAGGTGTTGCTGGGGTTGAGGGTATGGGCGGTGAGGCGGTCGCCGCCGGGCGCACGGCCCATGCCCAGGTCGATGCGGCCGGGGAACAGCGCTTCGAGCAGGCGGAAATTCTCGGCCACTTTCAGGGCCGAGTAGTGGGGCAGCATCACGCCGCCCGAGCCGAGGCGAATGCGGCTAGTCTGACCGCCGAGGTGGGCAATGAGCACCTCCGGCGTCGAGCCGGCCAGGGTGTGGGTGTTGTGGTGTTCGCTCACCCAGAAGCGGGTGTAGCCGAGGCGGTCGGCCAGGCGGGCTAGCTGCACGGTTTCGAGCAGGGCCTCCCGGGGTGTGCTGCCCGGCCTAATGGGCGACTGGTCGAGGACGTTGAGGCGGAGTTTAGGGGAGGACAAAGGCATAGTTGAATGCATAACAACTGCGCAGGCGGGGCCCGCACAGCAGAACGAATAGGCGACCGGCACAGACGCCGGCGAATGTTCCTAAACCGCCCGCTTCCCTTTCCGGTTCGAGGCCGGTTGGGCAGCTGCCCGATGAACAATTGGCGGCTCAGCTGTTAAGGGCCGAAATCAATTCTTATTCTTTCGACATGAGTGACCAGAATTTTGTGACCCTAGCCGTTGCCGACGGCAGCGAAATGCGCGCTTACACGGCCTTCCCCAGCAGCACCGGCCCGGTGCCGGGCATCATTCTGCTCCAGGAAGCCTTCGGGGTGAACCACCACATCCGCAGCGTGGCCGACCGGCTGGCCGCCGCCGGCTACGCCGTGATTGCCCCCGAGCTGTTCCATCGCACCGCCGCGCCGGGCCTGGAAATCGCCTACGCCAACTTCAGCACCGAAGCCATGCCGCACTACGGCGCCATCAACAACGACGACCTGACGGCGGACCTGCAAGCCGCCCACGCCTGGCTAACCACCCAGCCGCTGGTAAAGACCGATAAAATTGGCAGCATCGGCTTTTGCCTGGGTGGCCGCGTTTCCTTCCTGGCCAATGCCGTGTTGCCGCTGGCGGCCGGGGTATCGTACTACGGCGGTGGCACCCACACCATTGCCGACCGGGCAAAAGACCTGCACGCGCCGCACCTGTTCTTCTGGGGCGGGCTCGACGCTCACATTGGCAAAGAGCAAATCAATCAGGTTGTTGAAGCAGTAGAGGCCGCCAAAAAGCCGTTTATCAACACAGTCATCTCCTACGCCGACCACGGTTTCCATTGCGACGAGCGGCCCAGCTACCACCCCGAGGCCGCTAAAGAAGCGTGGGCCCTGACGCTGGCGTTTTTCAGCGAGAATCTAGGCGCGTAGCAACTTTAGACTGCACTTTATAGAGCGTCATGCTGAGCTTGCCGAAGCATCTCTACCGCAGTAGTAACTAATTACTCTGGCGGTAGAGATGCTTCGGCAAGCTCAGCATGACGTCTTTTTTTCCTAGTTACCGGATGGCCACCGCTGGCTCGGCTGTGGCCTGCCGCCCCAGGTACTGCGCCATGCTACTGGCCAACACAATCTGGAGGGCGTGGTAGAGCATGAGTGGCAGCAGGATGAGGCCTGTGGCGGCGCTGGCCGGAAACAGCAGGCTTGCCATAACGCTGCCGTGGACCAAGGACTTTTTCGAACCGCAGAACACGGCCACGATTTGGTCGGCCCGCTTGAAGTGAAGCGCCTGACTCAGGCCCCAGATAATACCGAATACCAGCAGGTACAACGCCACCATGCCGGCGCCCAGCTTGGCGACATCGGCTGGGCGGTAGCGGCTGAAAATGCCTTCGGCGAAGGAATCGCAGAAGGCCGTGAAGACGATGAGCAGGATGGTCACCTGGTCGAAGATGCGCAGACCGGCTTTGTGGCGGTCGGCAAAGGCATGGAAGCGCGAATTGAGCAGCACCCCCGCCCCTACCGGCAGTACCACCTGCCACAGCAGTTGCACCCCGAGGCTCCAGAGCTGGCCGCCTCCTGAACCGGTGTGCAGAAACAAGCTGCATAGCAGCGGCGTGAGAGCTATGCCCAGCAAGCTGGAAATGCTGGCGTTGAAAATGGCCGCCGGCAGGTTGCCGCCCGCAATGCTTACCATCACCACCGAGGTAGAAACCGTGCTGGGCAGCGCGCACAAAAAGAAAATGCTTTGCCAGAGCACTTCGCCACCTTCGGCCCAAAAAAACGGGCGCACCAGCAGGGCCAGTGCCGGAAACAGGGCAAACGTGCTCAATTGCACCAGGGTGTGCAGCCGCCAATTGCGCATGCCGTCGCGCAGCTTCGCAAAGCTCAGCTTCAGGCCATAGAAGAAGAAAACCAGCGCCACGCCCACCGTGGTAATGGTGTGCCACGGCACCGGGCTGGCCTTGCTACCCAGGCCGGGCGCAAAGTAGGCCAGCGCCACCACACCAATAAGGGCCAGCAAAAACCAATCGAGCCCGGCGCGGGATAAGAGAGCAGCAAAACGGTTGGGCGCAGCAGGAGCAGGTGTTGGCGTCATGAGGCAAGGATACGCCGCGGGGCTCTAGGATGATACGGTGTGGACACAAAAAAGCGCCGAAATCGAGCGAATCCGGCGCTTTTTGCAAATATTAAATCGTCTGTCATCCTGAGCGTAGCGAAGGACCTTATCACTTTTGAACTAGTCGTTGCGACGTGATAAGGTCCTTCGCTGCGCTCAGAATGACAGATGTAACGGATTGATAAAAATCTACTCGGTGGGAACCCCGCCGCCCAGGCCCGGGGCTGCATTGCCCTGCACGCCCTGCAGATTGGGCACGCCCATTTTCTCTTCGCGCTTGCGCTGGTATTTATTGAACTGGGCCGTCGTGAGCACGTCTTTCAGGGCTTCGAGGCGCGAGCGACCGGCGCTTTCGATGATGCCGGACAACTTACGCGGGTTCGATTTATAACGCAAACGGCCCGACTCCACCATTTCTACCCCGCGGCGGTTGATGACGCGGACTTTCTCGGTTTGCTGGGGATTGAGGCCCAGGTTCTGCTGCATGTTGGTGGTGAGGGCATTGGCTTTGGCATCAACCACGGCATCGGGTGCGAACACCGTTTCGGGGGCAGCAGTTGGGGCGGCCGATACTCTGGCTTTGGTTTTCACGCTGGCCTGGCCGGAGGGTTTCACCTTGGTTTTGACGGTGGACGGGGTCTGCGCGCGAGTGGCCGCCGGGGCCGTGAGCAGCGCCAGAGCCAGTAGTGGCGAGAGCAACAGAGGTTTCATATCAGAAGACAAAAAGCAAAAATCGACTGCGCTGGAACATAGCGCTACGACGGAGTAAATATCGGCCAAAAACCCGGCTCGTATCCTCCCGAACGCGGTGCCAACCACGTTTCGTGCCAGTCCGCACGGAAAATTTGGGCCACTGCACCCTGCTTTGCAACCTTTGGGCGTCTTTTCCCATACTACTCACCATGAAACACGCCAAACGCTCAAATTCCAATTGGTTGCTGGCCGCCGGCCTCGGCGCAGCCACCCTGGCCCTTAGCCTGTGGGGCAACCGCCGCGGCTCCTACGATTTGAGCCGGCGCGTGGTGCTCATTACCGGCGGCTCGCGCGGGCTGGGCCTCGTACTCGCCCGCCAGGCCGTGGCCGAAGGGGCCCGGGTGGCCATCTGTGCCCGCGACGAAGCCGAGCTGGCCCGCGCCCGCCAGGACTTGCTGATGGCCGGTGCGGCCGAGGCCGACGTGCTCACGCTCTCCCGCGACGTCACCAACGAAGCAGAGGTGCGCAGCATGGTGGCCGAAGTCGAAACCCGCCTGGGAGTCGTCGACGTGCTTATCAACAACGCCGGCATCATCATCGGCGGCCCGCTGGATAACATGGACTCGCGCGACTACGAGGATGCTATGGCCATTCACTTCTGGGCGCCGCTGTACGCGATGCAGGCCGTGCTGCCCAGCATGCGTCGCCGGGGCGAAGGCCGCATTGTCAACATCTCCTCGCTCGGCGGCAAGGTGGCCCTGCCCCACATGGCCCCCTACAGCGCCAGCAAATTTGCCTTGGTGGGCCTCTCTGAAGGGTTTCGGGCCGAGCTGCGGCAGTACGGCATCAACGTAACCACGGTTTGCCCCGGCCTGATGCGTACCGGCAGCCCCGACCACGCTTTGGTGAAGGGCCAGCACAAAAAGGAATTTGCCTGGTTCAGCATTGCCGATTCACTCCCCGGCCTCACCATGAATGCCGAACAGGCCGGCCGCCAAATCTGGAACGCCTGCCGCCGCGGCGATGGTGAGGTGATACTCTCGCTGCCCGCCAAGTTCCTGGCGGCCTTCCACGGCCTGCTGCCCGGCACCACCACCGACATCCTGAGCTGGATGAACCGGGCCCTGCCCGCCACCGGCGAAAGCGCCGCGGCCAACGCGCGCCGCACCGGCTTCGAGAGCGAGTCGGAACTAACCCGCTCGCCCCTCACCACGCTTACTCGCAAAGCGGCGGCGAAGAATAACGAGCTATAGCAAGAGCAAACGCCTAAAATCATTGCACGTCATGCTTACCTGACGTCCGCTTGCCGAAGTATCTCTACCGCAGTAGTAAATGAATTACTCTTCGCGGTAAAGATGCTTCGGCAAGCGGACGTCAGATAAGCATGACGTTTTTTTTGCCACGGCTGCTTTCATCGTTTTTCTACATTTCGGCCTGAGCAAATGCGTGGCAACCGCCTGTTTTAATGGCTTGCAGAGAAGCATCAAGCGAGCCGCACAGGGCGCTGCCGCTCTTTTTCTGGCAGAACGGGCAGGCGTGCATGTCGCCATCGGTATCCACGTAGAGGAACCGGTCAGCGGCCCCGCTGCAGCCCATGCGGCGCTGGTGGTAGCCGTAGTAGTGCACCATGGGCCAGTCGAGGAAATCAGGCCCAAAATTCAGCTTCAGGTAGAATTCTTCCAGCAGCGCAATTTGGGCGGGGCTGGGGTCTACGTTGCGGCCGGCGTAGTGGCCCACTGCACGCGGCTCCAGAATCTGAATGAACGCGACGCCCAATTGCCGGGCCAAGCGGGCATAGGCCAGCAGGTTGGCTTCGGTGGTGAACTCCTGCGTGGCGCACAACGATAGGTTCACGACCAAACCCACCTCTTGCGCATAGGTAGCTGCCTGCACAGCATTCTGGTAGGCCTGCGGCGAACCGCGGAAAGCGTTGTGCCGGGCGGGTTCGTGGTGGTCGAGGCTGATGGTAACGCCTGTGAACCCGGCGCGTTTGAGCCGGCCGGCATTTTCGCGGGTGAAGTTGAAGCCCGAGGTGATTACCCAGAAATCGGTGCCCGGCTTAGCACCGGCCACTACCGCCACCAGGTCGTTCACGCGCAGCATGGGTTCGCCGCCGCTAAAGAAAATCTGGCTCACGTGGCGGGCCTGGAATGCCGCCACCATGTCCCGAATGTGCTCCCGCGTCAGGTTTTCCTTTTGGTTTAGGGCGTCCCATTCGAAGCAGTGCTCGCAAGCCAGCGGGCACTTTTTGGTGATGGCCAAAAACACCAGGTTCAGCGTTTCGGTGTCGCCCCGAAACGGTACGTGGCGGTTGATAGTGGTGGCTACGTAGGCGTCGTAGGCGGCACTGGGCCAGCCTGGCGTCTGGTACTCGCGGTAATAGCGGCCGGCTACCCGCGCTATTTTCTGCACTTTGAGGTCGCCGTAATACGTGCGTTTTAAGTCTTCTACTCCGTCTACGGCCCGTTTTACACGAGCTGGCGTGCGCAGAAACCGAAACAGCAGGCGCACTTCCGCCAGTTTAATCAGTCCGGCTACCAGGGCGCGCTGCAGGCGCGAAGCGAGCATGGCGGGCGGCAGGCTGGGCACGGCCACCGGGGCGGGTGGCGCATCCACATAGGTCAGGTCGGTGATGAGCGTAGTTTCCATGAGCGTTAGCGGTGGGCAAGTACGGGCGTGATTTCCTGAGCAGTGGCGCGGTATTTCTCCTTCGAAAACTCGATGAAGCGGCCCGGCTTTCTAAAGGCGTACAATTCGGGCAGGTTGGGCAGTCCCTGGAAATCGCGGATGTGCTCGTAGTAGCCCTTGGTGCGCAGAAACGCCGTGCGGCGGGTGCCAGCAGCCGGGGTAGGCAGGCCCGATTCGTACGTCAGACTGACGGTGGAGCCCGGCCGGGGCTGGCTCAGGTACAGGGTATCGTCGGCGGCCAGTTGGGCGCGGGCATCGGCGCCGCGCTCGGTGATGGCGCTGGTGGGGCGGCATTTATCCAGTTGCACGGGCACGTTGGGGCTGCAGTCGAGCGCGGCGTAGTCCACTTCCCAAAACATGAAGCCGCATTCTAGCTTCACGCGCACCTGGCCGGTTGTGGCACCGGCAAAATCGAGCGGCACCACCAAATCGCGCGAAGCCAGCGGGCCAATGGTGGGAATGGTCTCGGCCAACTGCCAGCCGTGGCCGGCTTCCACATACACCTTCAGCGGAATGTGCTGGTCGAGGCCCCACTGGCGGTTTGTTTCGGCGGGCTGGGTCTTTTGCTGAGCGGCCCAGCTGTTGTAAGCCGTTCCGAATTTTTCGATAAACGCCCCGTACAGATAATCCAGCCACAGCGAGTTTTGGGCGTGCAGCACCAGCTTGCCGTGGCGCGCGGCAGCTGGCTTGGCGAAGGTCAGCACCACTTCGTTGGGGGCACTGCCGGGCACGTCTTCATCGAACAGCACCGCTTTGTGGTCGGTAGCCTGCAGTTGGGCCGTGCAGTCGTTGCCGCCCGGCGAGCGGGCCTGCAAGGGCGGCTGGGGCGCAACTAGCGTTTGCACCAGGCCGCGCTGGTCGAGCAGCACCTGCGTGCGGGCGGCGTGCTGCACCACCCACAGCTCGGCCAGGTTGGTGTACTGCCGCTCCTTCAGCTCGTTGCTGATTTTGAGTCGGTACTGGTTGTTTTCGGGCTCGATGGCGGGCAGTGGCAGATAGTCGTTGCGCTCGGCTGGCGCGAAAATGGCCCCGCCGTACGCCTCGCCCACAAAGCGGTATTCGTGGCCGTCGTAGGCGTACACAAAGGGGCACGAGCTTTTGGTGAGCGCCACAATCACCGCCAGCACGACAAACGTGCCCGCTACGACTCCCAACGACCCGAAAACATAGGAGGCAGTTGTTTTGCCCGAGTCTTTTTCTAGCAAATCAATCTGCCGGATGGCTGCGAAGGGTATACTCACCCGGTCTTCGGCACCCGCCTGTGCATCGCTCACATACACATGTACAATATTCAACACCAACGATTTGTCTTTGAGCTGGTAGCGGGGAGAATAGCCTGCTTTCGGTGCTTCGCCGTAGCGTACCACGGGCGCGCTCAGTGACTGCTTCGTGCCTTCCAGCACTTCTCCGTTCAGGTGCGGGTTGCGCAGCTCCCACACCGCCTGGCCCTGGTGCACCACAAACAGCTTCGACTCCGCCAGCATGTTCAGGTTTGTCCGGCTTACCTCCTGCTCCTTCCCGCGGTAATAATTACAACCGGAGACCAGCGGCGCAAAGAATACCAGCAGGCACCACGCCACGCCGGGTGCCCGCCGTCGAAACAGGCCCAGCAATCCGGACAAGGAGGAAGACGACGTTTCGAAGGATTTCATGATGCAGAAATTGAGTGAGAAAGAGATAACAGGCCCAAGGTAGCCGCCCGCCCATCGCAGGCAAGGCCGACTTTCAGCGTTATTAGACTCTATAGCATGGTTAAATATATGATTAATTCTCTAGCGCACTGAAATTTATATTGCTGTTTATAAGACGTTACAGTACACCGATTCCGCCCTCGGCCGCACCACGAAACACGCTACCACTGCATCATTCATTTTGTGTGATGCCAATCCCGTAGGCCAGCCAGCTACGGTGCTGCTTTAGTAAACCCGCCCTAGCTTTAGGGCCATGCATTTTCCCGTTGAGCTTGCCCTCGGTCCTGCGCGCCTGCCCGTGCACCTGCTGTGCGAGGTATTAGCCTACACGCTCGGCTTCCGCCTCTACACCCACTTGCGCGCCGGGCACCCCGACCGCATCAGCAGCGAGCACCGGCAGTGGATTTTTGTGGGCGCCGCCGCCGGGGCGCTGCTGGGCTCGCGCCTGCTGGGCCTGCTGGAGCACCCCGGGCTCCTGGCGCACCCGCCCGGCGGCTGGCTTTACTACTTCACCAACAAAACCATCGTGGGCGGTTTCCTGGGCGGCCTCCTCGGCGTGGAGTTCACCAAAAAGCGCCTGGGCGTCACGGCCAGCAGCGGCGACCTCATGGTGTTCCCCATCCTGCTGGGCCTGACCATTGGCCGGCTCGGCTGTTTCTTCAGCGGGCTGGAAGATGGCACCTATGGCACCGCCACTACCCTCCCCTGGGGCATCAATTTCGGCGATGGTGTACGCCGTCATCCCACCAACCTCTACGAAATCCTGTTCCTGGCGGCGCTGGCGCTGCTGCTGTGGCTACTGGAACGCCACAAGGCACTGACCGACGGGCGGCGGTTTCAACTGTTTCTGAGCGCCTATCTGCTATTCCGGCTGCTGGCAGAATTTATCAAGCCCACGGCGGCGCTGCCCGGGCTGGGACTCACGGCTATTCAGTGGGCGTGCGTGGCGGGGTTGGGGTATTATGTTTGGCTGTATCTTTCAAAAAGACCCGTTGATGAACGAAAACATTTGCTGAGTAGCTGATTATTTCACTCAACCTGTTTAAAAAGTCGGCAGCACGGTGCAGAGACGCATCTTTGCGATTATTAGGCTTTGGCCTTTCCCTAGCTGGAATTATGTGTGTTCGAATTTACCTTGGCTCGATTTTACCTCTTCCACAAATTATTTGGAATAAGAGCACTCCAGGATTCTATGTAAATGCTGTGAATGATGAGGCCGAAGCCGCTAGAATGCATGAGCTTCTAAGCGCTACTCACGTTTATGAGCTTGGTTCCTTTATGGGATGTTCCTGTGGTCTTATGTACAACCCACAATTAAAAGGGGATGATGCAGATAATTACCCCAGTAGGCTTAAGGATGTAGCCTTGTTTAAGAGTCATTTGAAGCACCATCTTCCAGATAACTGTCTGAAAATATTTGCCACTTGGTGGGAATACTTTCCAGATAAATATCCTGAAGAAACTCTGAGTTTGAGTGAATTTATTAGCACTGAATTTGAAATACCTGAAAATATAATAGTAACTGTTGTAACATAAATACCAATCTTTTATCTGGCATGCCCGAATGTCCAACCTACCACGACTTCATGCTGAATTTGTGCCCGCAACTTGGGTTATCTACGCCCTATTGAGGCCACACAAATGAAACAACTGATTCTACTTTGCCTGCTACCACTGCTAGCCAGCCTGACCGCCCACGCTCAATACCTCACATTCCACGGCGGCGAATACCTCGACACCACCACGACCCGCAACCCGGCCTGCGCGAAGGCCATGACACTGCCATACTTCGCCGTTGATGCAAAATACCCGCGCAGCTCGGCCACGCTGGTACGCGAGGCAACGGCATTTTTGCAGCGCGGCAACCGCAAGTTCAGCGGCAGCGGCTACCTAACGTTTCGGTTCGTTATCGACTGCGCGGGGTTTCGGCAGCCGATGACGCAGGTGCTGCAGACCGATGCGAATTACAAGGCCTTCCACTTCCGCCCCGAGCTGGTGAGTGAATTGTACGCGTTTCTGAAAACCCTCAAGGACTGGCGCGTGGCAAACTACAGCGGCCATGCCGTCAGCTATTTCACTTACTTAACGTTTAAAATAACCGATGGCAAAGTCGTGGCCGTTATTCCTTAGCCTGCTGGCCGTGGGGCGGCTGGGGCAATGCCAGGGGCCCGCAACCCTCAAAGTGCCGGCTGGCGACTGCAGCAGCAAAGCCTACCAGGATACCCTTGTGGCTCGCTACCTGGACCGGGGCGCGCACCGCATTAGCTACCTCAGTCCGCAATGGGGCCAGTATTGCGACAGCCTGATTGCGGCCTGCCCCAACATTGCCCAAGCCTATCAGCAGAAGGCCATGCCGCTGATTAAATGCGGCGATTATGCGCAGGCTTTTCCGTTGGTGGACAAGGCAGTGGAACTGGATGCAAACCGCTGGCTGGCCTATCGGGGCTTCCTCAAGTGCATTTTCTCGAAGGATTACACCGGGGCCATTCTTGATTTCCAGCGGGTGGCCAAACTCAAGCCCAATGGCCGCGAGATGGACCACACGTATCCGTTTTTTGAGGGTGCCTGCGAGTTGGAGCTGGGCCATTATAAGCTGGCCGAAACCGCGTTTGCCCAGGACATTGCCCTACAGCGTGGCGGCGATGGCAGCGGCCAGCTCCACTTCAACTCGCTGTTTTATGCCGGTGTAGTAGCTGCCCGGCTCAAGCAGTACCCGCAGGCGCAGGCATACCTGCTACAGTGCCTGAAAGCCTATCCCCAGCATCCAGAGGCCAATTATTACCTGGCCCTCACCTACCAGGCACTGGGCCAGCCCGCAGTGGCCCGGCAGTATCTGGAAGCCGCGCAGCGGGCCCTGATTGGGGGCTACCGGCTGAATGAGGACAACATTTTCTACACCAACTACCCGGGCCAGATTACGGAGTACGAAGTCACGCAGGCCCTTAAGGATTTGCGTGGGTGAAATCTGTCATCCTGAGCAGAGCGAAGGACCTTATCACGCCCGGACTGATTACACTGATTACTACAAATCGTGCAGTGGTGATAAGGTCCTTCGCAGGCTCAGGATGACAGACGAGCTTATGCTTTCACCTTATCTTCCGCCGTTGAGTTTCCCTTCCCTCCTTCCTTTCCATGCCCGAACGTCCTTACACCTACTACGACTTCACCCTGAGCCTGTGCCCGCAGTGCCTGCGCCGCATCGAGGCCAAAATCGTTTTTGAAGACGGCAACGTGTTCATGCTCAAGCGCTGCCCCGAGCACGGGCGTCAGAAGGTGCGCATCGCCACCGATATTGAGTACTACAAGAGCACCCGCAACTACGTGAAGCCCAGCGAAACGCCGCGCCGTTTCAACATGGCCACGCATTTTGGCTGCCCTTACGACTGTGGCCTCTGCACCGACCACGAGCAGCACAGCTGCCTTACCGTCATCGAGATAACCGACCGCTGCAACCTCACCTGCCCCACCTGCTACGCCGAGAGCAGCCCCACCCATGGCCGGCACCGCACTCTGGAGGAAGTGGAAGCCATGGTGGACCTGGTGGTAGCCAACGAAGGCGAGCCCGACGTCATCCAGATATCGGGTGGCGAGCCCACGCTGCATCCGCAGTTCTGGGAAATCCTGGACATGTGCAAGCGCAAGCCCATCAAGCACCTGATGGTGAACACCAACGGCGTGCGCCTGGCCAAAGACGAAGCCTTTGTGGCGCGGCTGGCTACCTATTCGGGGGCATTTGAAGTGTACCTGCAGTTCGACTCCTTCCGCGAGCACGTGCTCATGACCATGCGCGGCCGCGACCTGCGCGAAGTGCGCAAGCAGGCCATTGAGAACCTGAACAAGTATAACCTCAGCACCACGCTGGTCGTGACCTTGCAAAAGGGCCTGAATGATGATGAAATGGGCGACATCATCGACTACGCCCTGAAGCAGAAATGCATTCGCGGCGTCACGTTTCAGCCCACCCAGGCGGCCGGGCGGCTCGATAATTTCAACCCTGAAACCGACTCGTTTTCGCTCACGGAAGTGCGCCAGGGCATCATCGACCAAAGCCCGGTTTTCTCGGCCGAAGACCTGCTGCCCGTGCCCTGCAACCCCGACGCCCTGGCCATGGCCTACGCCCTGAAGCTCGACGGCGAAGTGTTCCCGCTCACCCGCTACATCGACCCGGCCGAACTGCTCCAGAATAGCAGCAACACCATTGTGTATGAGCGCGACCCGCGCCTGCGCCAGCACATGCTCAAGCTGTTCAGCACCGCCAATACCGTGGATACGGTGGTACCCGAAATCAACCAATTGCTGTGCTGCCTGCCGCAGGTTTCGGCGCCCAACCTGGGCTACGAGAACCTGTTCCGCATCATCATCCTGCAATTTATGGACGCGTATAATTTCGATGTGCGCGCCGTAAAAAAATCCTGCGTCCACATCGTGAGCAAGGACTTGAAAATCATTCCGTTTGAAACAATGAACATCTTTTACCGCGACCAGGAGAAACTGGCGCGGCTGGAAGAATTGCGGGCTGAGCGGGTGGGAATTATCTAATGGAAACGGACCTGCAGCCCAAACCGCGGCCAGAACGGCCACAAGGCAGCGTAAAGGGGCCGATGCTCCTCAATGCGAGTCTGATGTTGGTGTTGTATGTGGCAGCTTTCGCCGCGGGCGATGGCAAGCCAAGCGACACCGCATATGCTTATTTTTTTGCGTTGCTGGCGCTATTTAGCCTAAACACATTCGCGGCCATTGGGTTGGCATTTATGGGCCGTCGCCAAACGGTAATGGGATGTATCTACTCCAGCATTGGCATTTTCCTGGTTGGGCTAGGTAGCTGTGCATACTCGCTAACCCACATGGGCAGCATGCATTAATCGTGCTTACGGGCGGAATTGTGGCTAGACCTACTGAGCGTTTTGGTCCTATCGTAAGTACCGCAATCGGCAACACAAACCGCTGCCCAATTAGGGGAATAGCAGTTAAACATTCCTGATTAATGGAACCGTCTCCTCAGCCACTACCGCCTAAAAAGCCATTACTCTGGCCCATAGTCATCAATCTGATGGCTCTTATAGCTATCAATATAGCTTTGGGCGGCGGAGCGGGCACTGTTGCCAGTGCCATACTGGGGCTAACGGTGGTTAACCTGCTGGCGGCGCTACTTGTGAGCCGCTTCAACCGACTCAACTGGGTCGTGGCTTTTCTGCTTTCGGCGCTGCTGCTTCCACTAATTGGGTTTGGCCTTTGTGCACTGGTTATTCAATTGAACGGCGGTCTGCACGGCGGTCATTAACACCTGTATTTAACCTAGCTCTACTAAATAACTAAGCCGTCGTGCCATGGAAAAGCCCGCCCAGCACATCATCCGCAACAACTTGCTGGCCTTGCTGCTGGCAGCCGTGGTGCTCGGATTGGCCAATAAGGCCCTAGAACAGACGGGTGCAATCCTTTTCTGCATGCTCTACCTAAGCCAGGCATTTGTCAATATGATTTTTGGCTTCACGCATCTCGGGCGCGGACAGAAAGGCGTAGGGGCTGCGCCCTATTTCCTAAGCATGCTGCTCGTGCTGATTATTGGCTTTGGAGCCTGCACCGGCATCGTTACGATGGGCGGCGGCTTAGGCAAGATGTACTAATGCCGGCGCAGGCAGGCACTTGTGGCAAACGTAAATAACCTGACCTTCTACCACGTATTCGCCGAATTCCACCTTCGCATGGCGTGGGCAGAGCACTTTCACACCATGCCCGGGCATTGCCTAATAACCCCATTCTTTTTCGCGTACAGTTTGCCGATTTGCGATGACCAATGATGTGAAGAAAATTCTTGGGTACAACCTTGTAGCGTTACTGGGTGCGGCAGTTGTATTGCGCATTTTTATTCGGTCAGAACCCGCCTATTACTTTAGTGGCTATTCACTCATCATGCTGCTGGTTATTGTGCTTACAACTCTAACCAATATAGGTTGCGCAGTATTTACGCGAGTTACTGGCCGGCGCAAAATCTACTTGCTTGGCGCGCTGCTGGTCCCATTAATTGGTTTTGGTGTGTGCGCCGCAGGTACTCAGTCAATCCCTCGAATTGAGCGAACGCATGATGAGCCTGAAAGTACAGAATCGGCTACTGCACACCCGGCGTAGGCTGGCATTTAGGGCACGTATACGTCGCCCGACCACCCACGTAATTCTTGTCGATTTTTACCTTGCTATGACGCGGACAAAACGTGTGCGCATCGTCGCTATCCGGCGTGGCCGACGTGTCCCATTCGCGGGCGTGAATGAGGAAAGAGGACGGGAAATAGCGGTAATTGGCTTCGCGGTTAATGGCCGTACTCAGCACCAACTGCACCGCGTCGTGTAGGGACTTCCCCTCCTTTTCGGTGAGCGAAGCGCCCAGGCGCTCGGGGTGGATTTTGGCCTGAAACAACACTTCATCCACAATCCAGTTGCCGAGGCCGGCGGTAATGCCCTGGTCGAGCAACAATGGCTTAAGCAGCGTTTTGCGGCGGCTCAGCTTCTGGTGCAGCTCGGCCGCCGTTATTTCCAGCGCGTCGGGGCCTATTTTCTTGGCTTTTTGATGCGCAGCAGCGCTTTCGGCGAGGCGAATACGGCCAAATTTGCGGGGGTCGATAAAGGCCAGGCGCAGGCCAGAATCTTCCAGGTGCAGGGCTACGCGGGTGAAGCGTGGGGTGTCGGGTTCGTCGCGGTAGGCGCCCACGTCGCCGGTCATGCCAAAATGCAGCACGAGTACCTGGCCATTATCCAGCTCCAGGAAGCAGTTTTTGCCCAGGCGCGAAGTGCCGGTGATGGCGCGGCCTACGAGGCCGGCGCGAAGCTCTGCTTCGGGCGTGGCCAGTACGTGGGCATCGTTCACCTGCACGGCAACAATGGTTTGGCCCACAGCCAGCTCGTCGATAAAGCGGCGGTAGGTTTCGACTTCGGGTAGTTCGGGCACGTTGGGAAGGGTTGAGGGGTGAGTGCTGAGTGTTGAGTTTAACAGGCCGTCATGCTGAGCGCAGCCGAAGCATCTCTGCCGCGTAGCATGTGGTCACCGCCCGGCCCGGTCCGACCGCCCTAGGCGGTCCGACCGGTTGTCGTCAGGGCCACACCGGCGGTGCTTCAACCGGTCGGACCGCCTAGGGCGGTCGGACCGGGCCGATGCCAAATTCCTTTGGAACGACTACTTAATCCAAAATTCAGGAATTACCCATGCGGTAGCGATGCTTTGGCTGCGCTCAGAATGACGGTCTTATTCAATCTCTTCAACAACCCAAACCCCTCCCGGTTGCACTGCCGTCTTACAATTCGCTGCGCAGCCCGCCTTCCAGCACTACCACACCCGTGCCGCCAATCTGCACCGATTCAATGGCCTCGCGCGGGCCGCCGATGCGAACCTGCACTGCACCGGCACGGCCCATGTCGTGGCCCTGCTCAGCAATAAATTCGGGCGAGTTGAGGTAGCCGTGGTGCCAGAGGTAGGCCGCCATGCCACCGGTGGCCGAACCCGTAACGGGGTCTTCCGACACGTCGGGCGGAGTGCCGAAGTGGCGGGCGAAGGTGTGGCCCGCCGGCGTGGCCCCGCCCAGGCAAAACAGGTGCGGACTGAAAAAGTCGCTTTCGGCGCGGTAGCGACCCAGAGCAGGGGCATCCGCCACGTGGGCGCGGCGCAGGGCAGCGTGGTCGCGCAGCAAAATCATCAGCTGGGGCGTGCCAGTGCTCACCGTCTGGATAGGCGCACCGGGTAGCAAGTCGTCGGGCGTGAGGCCGAAGAGCGGCAGCACGGCCTCCGGCGCGTGCGTGGCGCCAAACACCGGCTGCCGCTGCGTCATCCAAACCAGCGCCGGACCGTCAGCCGCGCCCGGCAGCACATCAACCCGAATGGGGCCGTGCAGCAGGTGTAGCGTGAGCGTGAGGGCTTCGCCGGAGGCAGGCAGTGCCACCCGGCCCGCGTGCAGCAGCGCCGTGGCGGTGGCAATGGTGGGGTGCCCGGCCAGCGGAATTTCCTCAGCCGGCGTAAAGAAGCGCACGGTAAATTCGGTACTGCCGGGCGCGGCGCGGTTCACAAAGGCCGTTTCCGACTGGTTGAACTCGCGGGCCAGGCGCTGGCGCAACGCGGGGTCGAGGTCGTCGGCATCGAGCACCACGGCGCAAGGATTGCCGCGCAGGGGCTCGGTAGTGAACGCATCAATCAGCAGAAAAGGCAGCTGGGACATAAAGAGGTGGGCCGGTAAGATGAGAAACGGGCCACGAAGGAACGACAGCCCGTGAAAACCTTACCTGCCATGGCACAAAAAAGCCGACCCACTGTATAAGCGGGCCGGCTTTTCATGTATTGCAAAAAGCTCATCACATGGTATCGTGCAGCTTGGCGACGCGCTGGCCGGCTTTATCGTACACATCGCCTTTTTCGGTGATAAACAGGCGACGCTGCTGGGCATCGGTGAGCACGAAGGGAAAGGCCTGGCTGTCGGTGCGGGTCACGCGGCCCACCACTTCGGCGTTATCGTCTTCGTCCACGTGCACCACTTTCAGGGCATTGGTGAGGTAGTAGCGCTGGCTGGGGTCGTTGCGAAAGGTAAGCTGGCCCACCAGGCGCACGGCATCGCCACTGCGCTGGCTAACTGCGACCATCTCTCGGGTCGGAGTGGCCGAAGCCGCGGTTGGCAGGTCGGCTACGTCCTCGTTGTTGTAGACTGGTGCAACCGCTCGCGGCCGCGCGGCTACCACGGCCGGAGCAGCTGAGGGAGCCGCAGCGCGGGCACTGGCCACGAGCTGTTCGGTGGCCCGCTGCCAGCCCTGGCCAATGGCGGCTAGGCGCGGCGTGCGACCGGGATGCGTGGGCGAATCATCGGCATCGGGCACGGTGGCCATGGCGGCCTGGGCCTGCGCGAGGCTGGCGCCCAGCTTCCGCAGCACGAAACCCGAAAACTCGTCGGCCTCCAGCTCATCGGCGGGTTGCGAACCACCCGAGCGCAGGGTATGGCCGTTGAGGTGGTGGCCCATTTCGTGGGCCAGGATGCTGATGCCGGCCCAGTCGGTGTGCCCGGCTTTGTTCACTGAATTCAGAAAGGCCGGGTTGTAGAGCAGGTAGCGCTTGCCGTTATACACCACGGCGGCCGCGTTGTCTACTTCGGTGGTGGCGCGCAGCTCGAAGCGGGCTTTGAGGCCTACCGCGTCGGTGATTTCGCGGATGACGTCGGTGGGAGCCGGCGCATTTTGGGCCTGGGCCGGAGCCGCCAGGGCCAATGGCAGTACGATGAGCAGCGGGACTGCCAGGCGCGTTATTAGTTGGGGGAGGAAAGCCATACCGGGAAGACAATAAGAAATGACTACTGACTCAGTAACAAGACAAGCGTAGTGCCAGAAAATGAGCACGGCAGGCTTCAACAAGCAATTTTGCTAACGCAGTGCTCCCAGTATCCGGGGCTGAGTGCGACAACGGTGCCGGGCCTTATTTCATTGCGGCAACCTTGCCTGGCCCGGGCGATTTGGCAGCTGTGAGGATAACGATATTGGCCAGTTAGCAGTTCATTAAAAGAACAGAGTCGAAGCAACGACCAACGGTTGCGTAGCCCCCTTGCTGCGGCCATCCCGGAGGTAGCTTTGTGGCCTACGCTGGCGGCTCCGGCTTCCACCCCAATTCCCGGCATGAACCAAGCACATTTGCACCTTATTTTCAACCACGTGCCCATCGTGGGCAGCCTGTTTGCTGCCGTGCTGCTGGCCGCTGGCCTCTTCAAACACAATCTCACCCTCACCAAAGCCGGCCTGATAGCCGTGTTAGCAGCGGGCCTGTTCTGCCTGCCGGCCCAGCTCACGGGCGAGGGTGCGGCCGCCATTGCCCAACAGTTGCCGCGCACCAGTCGGGCCCTCATCCACAACCACGAGGAAGCCGCCGAACTAGGTTTCTGGGCCCTGGAAGGTGCGGCCGCGCTGGCCCTGTTCGGGTTACTGCTGCTGAAAGGGGCGTCGCCTAAAGCTCGGCTGCTGGCACTGCTGGCGCTGGCAGCCACCCTGCTTAGCTACGGGCTGTTGGCGCGGGCTGGTAACCTCGGCGGTATGATTGGACATCCGGAAATCCGCGAAGGCTTCGGCACGCCCGATGAGCTCTAATTGTTAGCGGTTAATAAGTACCGGTTACTGATGAATTTCCAACCACTGCCAATTCATCGTTAACCACTCATCAATAAGCACTACATAATGGCTTTCCCCTTTTTCGGTGACGATAAATCGACGGTGGCGCGCCTGCTGGCCACTTTGCCCCAAACCGGCCGCCTGGAGTGGATTGGCCCACGGCCGGTACGCCGCGAGCCCCCGGTTTCGGTACTCGAAGCGGAGCTGAAAACCGATTCGCACTTGCTCGGCGACCACGCCCGGCCCAAAACCGGAGGCAAGCGGCAGATTACTCTGATTCAGCACGAGCACCTGGCGGCGGTGGCCGGCTACCTGGGGCTGGATGCGCCCCTGGACCCGGCCCGCCTGCGCCGCAACTTGGTGGTGAGCGGCCTGAACCTGCTGGCCCTGAAAAATCGCCAGATTCGCATCGGCGACGACGTTGTGCTCGACATCACCGGCGAGTGCCACCCGTGCTCGCGCATGGAGGAAGAGCTGGGTCCCGGCGGCTACAACGCCATGCGCGGCCACGGCGGCCTCACGGCGCACATTGCGCAAGGTGGCATTATTCGGGTGGGCGATGTGCTACAAATAGCAACCTAACCTATATCGTTATTCCTTGATTTTTTAGTGTATTGGGTGCAGCAAATCGGTGCGCTCGGTACATTTTTTTATTTGTTTTCAGCCTGGGTGATGGTCGCAGCCGTACGAGCCGCCAAAGGCGGGGTTTGACGACCGTTTCGTTGATTTTACTTTCTTCTATTTTTCTTCTAGCTTATGTACACACGCTTACCTTCGCGCCCAACTTTGGGCTGGCGACTCATACGATTCCTAAGCATCCCCCTGGGTGCGTTGCTTTTGCTGGCAGGTTCCGCTGCTCAGGCTCAAACCACGCTTTATGGCCTGGGTACCCTGACGCAAAATGTGTCGGCGGGTAACCCCTTCTTTCCGCCTGGTGGAGTTGCTGGCGACCAAGGCCTCGTAGCCTTCGACCCTGCTTCTGGCAGTCCAACCTCTTTCCCATTGCGCATTGTGGGGCTACAGAGCGATGAACGGCTGGTTGGCATTGCTTTCCGCCCGAGTACCGGCCAGCTCTATGGCTTGGCGCGTACCGCTGCCGATGAAGTACAGTTTTATATAGTAAACACTTATCCGGTAGGCCCAACGGCACCAGCGGTGTACGACGTGCAGGTAACCCCGGTAAATCCGGTTGGCTCGCCTCGCACTTCTCTGGCCCTTGGGGGCCCTGCCGAACGGGTATCGTTCAGCTTTAATCCTGTGGCTGACCTCGTTCGGGTAGTAAGTACCAACAACGCAAATTACCGCCTTAGCCCCACCACCGGCGCTGTCGTAACCACGGGTGGCGCCGATGGCCCCCTGGCTTATGCGCCCGGCGACCCTCGGGCCAGCACCGACCCCCGGATAGAGACGGTGGCCTACACCAACGCCGTACGCGGTAGCACAAGCACCGTGCTGTACGATGTAGATGTGCGCAACCAGAACAGTGCCCCTTTCGGCATTTTGTCGAGCCAGAATCCTCCCGATAGCGGCACGCTGAATACCATTGATTCGGTTCGGCTGCAGAGCAACGGCAATTTTTTTGGCATTTTGCCCACTGCCCTCATCAGCATTGACATTTACTCAACGGGAACATTCAACAAAGGCTACCTGGTGGAAGTAACTCCTCCTAATAGCAGTGGCCTGTCCAGCAGCAACTTGTATGATTTTTCGCTTCCAGCGAATCCTGCTTCCCCCAACGACCCCGCCAATACTTTTCCGCCCGGCTCGGCGACGAATAAGCGTACCCTGGTAGACAACAGCCCTTTCAGGCCGCTAAACATCATTGATTTTGCCATAGCGCCGCGCGCTACCATCATCAGCTTGGTACCCAACTCGGCCGAGGTCGGCACGGCGGGCCTGACGGTAACCGTTAACGGTACAGGCTTTATGAACGGGGCAACGGTTCAGTTCAACGCCTCGGACCGGGCAACGACGTTCGTTTCGGTACAGCAGCTAACCGTGGCGCTTACGGCTGCCGACCTGGCAACAGTAGGCTCTTACAATGTGACGGTTACCAACCCTCCGTTCCCGGGCGTTCCTTCGGCCCCGGCCACGTTTACGGTGACGCCGACTTGCGCAGCCCCCACCAACTTGGCAACAAGCAGCATCACCAGCAATTCGGCTACGGTTTCGTTTACGGGTAACGGGTCAGCTACCAGCTACACTGTAACTACTTTGCCGGCCACCACCACGCAGTTGCTACCTGCTTCGGCTACTTCGGTTAACCTCACGGGCCTCGCGCCAAATACGAGCTACACCGTCAGCATCACGACCACCTGCCCGAGTGGCACTACCAGCCCGGCCACCATCATGTTCACGACTGGCTCGGCAGCCGGTACGCTGGCTGTAAGCCAGGGCGGCACCAGCTACCCCAGCGGCGGCACGGCCTACAACTTCGGCAACCAGACGCTGAATACCACCAGCACCCCCGTAAGCTTTACCCTGACGAATAGCGGCTCCGATGCCCTGACCATTAGCGGCATCACGACCACCGGCGACTACGCCGTAACTGGTACCGCTCCCACCACGGTGCCCGCTGGCGGCACCGCCACCGTGAACGTAACCTTTACGCCTACGGCTACGGGCACCCGCAACGGCACCCTGGTTATCACCTCCAACGCCGCTAACGGCGCAACTTACACCGTGAACCTGACGGGCAACGGCCAGTCCGCGCCGGCAGCCACGTTGGCCGTTACGCAGGGCAGCACCAGCTACCCCAGCGGCGGCACGGCCTACAACTTTGGTACCCAGACAGTGAACACGACCAGCCCTGCCGTGAGCTTTACCCTCACAAATAGCGGTACCAGCGCGCTCACGATTAGCGGCATCACGACTACCGGCGACTATGCCGTGAGCGGCACGGCCCCAACCACGGTGGCGGCCAACGGCGGCACGGCTACGGTGAACGTAACTTTTACGCCCACGGCCACCGGTACCCGTGCGGGCACGTTGGTTATCAGCTCCAACGATAGCAATGGCGCAACTTACACCGTGAACCTGACCGGCAACGGCCAGGCTGCCACGCCCAACCCGCAGATTGCCGTGAGCCAGGGCAGTACCGGCATTGCCAACGGTGGCACGTTCAGCGGCTTTGCCAGCACCCAACAGGGCAGCACTTCGGCCCCGGTAACGTTCACCATCAGCAACAGCAGCACGACGGACGCGCTGACGCTGGGTGCTTTCACATTTAGCGGGCCTTATGCGCTGAGCGGCACCGCTCCGACTAGCGTGGCTCCGAATGGCACCGCTACGTTTAGCGTCACGTTCTCGCCTACGGGTACCGGGACCAACACGGGCTCGGTGAGCATTGCTAATAACAGCCAGACGAACAATCCTTACGTTATCAACTTCAGTGGCCAGGGCACTTCGCAGGACTTGGTGGTGAGCACGCCGCAAGCTGTGCAGGGCAGCTACCGCAACGTGACGATTGTAGGCCCCAACGGCGTGGCCACGCTGAGTGGTACCCTGACCGTGAGCGGCACGCTGGCGGTACAAGCTGGTGGTTCACTCATCCAGAATTGCCAGACTATCAACGGCGCAGGCAATTTCGACCTGCAGGCCGGCGGGGCCATTGCCATCTGCGACCCGGCCGGCATCGCCACCAGCGGCACCTCGGGCGCCGTGCAGGTAACGGGCACGCGCAGTTTCAGTTCGCAGGCTAGCTACCTCTACAACGGCACCGTGAACCAGGTAACCGGCCCGGGCCTGCCCGCGCAGGTGCTGAACCTGGGCGTGCAGAACACCGCCAACGTTACGCTGAGCCAGGCCGTAGCCGTAACCGGTGTGGTTCGGCTGCAGGCCGGCAATCTGAGCACCGGCGGCCAAACGCTGACGCTGCTCTCGTCGGCCGGCAGCACGGCCCTGGTCGATAACTCGGGCGGGGTTGTCATAGGCACGGCCACCGTGCAGCGCTCCATCAACTCGCCCAACGCGGGCCTGGGCTACCGCCACTACTCATCGCCAGTAGCCAACTCCACAGTGGGCGACCTGAGCACGGCTACTTACACCCCCGTGGTGAACCCGGCCTACAACTCGGTGGGCAGCTCGGCGACGCCTTTCCCCACGGTGTTCGGCTTCGAGGAAAGCCGCATCACGACCAGCGGCAACACGCCCCGCACGGTTGATTTCGACAAAGGCTACTTCTCGCCGAACTCGCTGAGCGACCTGCTGGAAGTAACCCGCGGCTACACGGTGAACATCCCAGGTACCGAAACCGTGGATTTTGTGGGCAACCTGAATAACGGTCCGCTCACGACTCTTACGCTCACGCGCGGCAGCCAGACGGAAAGCGGCTACCACCTGCGTGGCAACCCCTACCCCTCGCCCCTCGACTGGGCCAAGGTAATTGCCGGCGGCCGTGCCGTGAATATTGAAAACGCCCTGTACGTCTTCAAAAGCAGCGGCCAGTATTCGGGCACTTACACCAGCTACGTGAACGGCCAGGCCACCAACAGCGGCACCAACGTGCTGCCACTGGCTCAGGGCTTCTTCGTGCGGGTGCTGGCAGGTCAGAGCACCGGCAGCATTGCCTTCACCAACGCCGACCGCCTGACCACGCCCGACAACACGCCCTTCCAGCGCAGTACAGTCGACTCCCGTCCGCAGCTCACGCTGGCGCTGGGCAACGGCAGCACCCGCACCCAGGCCGTGGTGTACTTCGAAGGCGGTGCCACTGTAGGCTTCGACCGTGCTTTTGATGCCCGCAGCCTGGGTTCGCCCAACGGCTTGCTGCTAGCTACCGAAACACCGACTGCCGAGCAACTTTCCATCAACGGCCAGCCATTGCTTACTGGCGCCGATGTACTGGTGCCTCTGCAGCTGGCTACCAGCACCGCCGGCAGTTACACCCTAGCCGTGGATAAGCTGGCAAACCTGCCCACGGGCTACCACGCTTACCTGCGCGATGCCCTCACGGGCACCTACACCGACCTGGCCATTACCACCAGCCTAAACCTGAGCCTGGCGGGCAATGCCCCGGCCTCTGGCCGCTACGCCGTGCTCTTCAGCACCCAGCCGCGCGTGCTGGCTACGGCCCCGGCTGCCCTGGCTCAGCTGGCCAGCGTGTACCCCAACCCGGCCCACGGCACCGCTACGCTACTGCTGCCAATGGCCCTGCGTGGCACGGCTGCCACGACCATTTCGGTAGTGGATAACCTGGGCCGCACGGTGCTTACCCGCACCCTAGCGGCTGGTGCGGCCGAGACGCTGGAGCTGCCCCTGGGTGGGCTGGCCACCGGCGTGTACTCGGTGCAGGCCCGCACGGCAGTGGGCCTCGTGGCCAAGCGCCTCGTGGTACAGTAAGCCATTAGCAGCGCGGCTGCGGCCGTTGCTACCTAAAAAAGCCCCTGCTGGTTTAGCAGGGGCTTTTTTGTGTGTTGACATTTAGCAATTGTAAGCCATAAAAAACCCCTCGCCAAAGGCGGGGGGCTTTCCGAGCTATGAAAACAACTGTCCCCTGTGGAGACACGCTCGCATGTACGATGGATGTGCTGTGATTGGATTGCGCTTACAGACTCGAAAATGAGATGTCGAAACAAGCGCAATTCAAACAGTGCTTAAGTGGAGGAAGTACGGCGTGGCGGCGCTTGGGCCGAAGTACGTTTCGGGCCTTTGCCGGGCAGTTTTTCATTGCCTGCGCCCAAGGCAACGCGGGAATTTCAGAAGATTGAATGCTGGCCGCCAATAGCAGGAAATTTATTTTCTCTATCACAACCGTTTGCTGTATCTATCACAAACGTTTTCTATTAATAATCATTGTGCATCAGCAACATACATTATTTTATTACGCTGGGAAGCGGGCTACTTTTAAGGCAATAACCGGGCAGCCAATGGCTGGAGATGTCCGGCTAAATACCTAATTCCGACCCCTTCTTTTCCATGAAGAAATCTCAACCCTATGCACTGGCACTGGTAGCTGCGCTAGGCAGCACCGCTCCCCCCCTGCTGGCCCAGAATACGCCTGTGATTGTGCAAGCGGAAGCTGGCACCTCCACCACCCCAACTTCGAGCAATGCGGCGGCCGGCGATTGGGCCTTCCCCACCGTTGCGGCTGCGGGCACCGCACCGGCCGTTACCTACGCCACCTCGCTCACCGACGTGTCAGGCTTCACGGCGGCTACCTCGCCGGGCGGCGGCGTGGGTGGGGCCGCCCCGGCCACGGCCAACCGGGTACTCACCTACACGGTCACGTTTCCGGCGGCTGGCACCTACGACCTGTACGCCCGCATGCGGGTAGGAGCCGGCGGGGCCAACGACGACAGCTACTTCTACGCAGCAAGCTTCGGCACGAAGAGCCCCACCGCGGGCGGCGACTGGTTAACAGCCAACGGCCTGTTCAACGTGGGCTACGAAGCGGGCAACAGCCTGCCCGTAGATGGCGGCGGGGCTGGCGGCACCGGCGTGTGGAAATGGCTGAATATGTCGAAGTATGCCGGCTACGGCGTTTCCGGCACCACCTTCACTGTGCCAGCCGGGGCCCTAACCCAGACCTTCCAGATTGGCGCCCGTGAGGATGGGCTCGACTTCGATAAGTTCGCCTTTGGCAAAACGGGCATCTACTTTACGGTAGCAAACCTCGACAACGGCACGGCCGGCTCGGCCACGGTTCCCCCGGCGTTTGTGCCCACCGGCCCGCCCCTGGCCACCGGCAAACCCAAGTATCTGGGCAGTGCCTACAGCGACGCGCAGGCCCCCAACTTTGGCGCGTACTGGAACTCCGTGACGCCCGAAAACGGCGGCAAGTGGGGCAGCGTGCAGCCCACACAGGGCGCTTTCAACTGGACCGAGCTGGACAAGGCCTACGCCCAGGCCAAGCCTGCTACCGGCCCGCAGCACCTGTTTCGGATGCACACCCTGATTTGGGGCGCCCAGCAGCCCACCTGGATTAAGAGCCTGTCGAGCGCCGACCAGCTGGTAGCCATCAAGGCGTGGTTTGCGGCAGTGGCGGCCCGCTACCCCAACATCGACCACATCGACGTGGTGAACGAGCCCATCAATACCCCGCCCACGGGCTTCGTGACGGTGGGCTCGCCCAACGCGCCGGCCGGCTCGGCGGCAGCTGATGGGGGCGGCTACATCAACGCGCTGGGCGGCACCGGCGCCACCGGCTACGACTGGATTATTACCTCGTTCGAGCTGGCACGGCAGTATTTCCCCACCGCCAAGCTCATGATAAATGAGTACAGCGTGGAGAATTCCGCCACCCGGGCCGGTACCTACGCTACCATCATCAACCTGCTCAAAACCCGCAACCTGATTGACGGCGTGGGGATTCAGGGCCACGCCTTCTCAACGGCGGGGCAAACCGCCGCCACCATCACCGGCAACCTGGCCACGCTGGCAGCCACTGGCGTGCCGCTCTACATCACGGAGTACGACTCGGACGGCCCCGGCGATGCCGCCCAACTGGCTGAATACCAGCGGGTATTTCCGCTGTTCTGGGAGAACCCCAACGTGATGGGCGTGACCCTATGGGGCTACCGCGTGGGCCACTGGCGCACCGCGCAGGGTGCCAACCTGGTGAACGCCGACGCCACCGAGCGCCCGGCTATGGGGTGGCTGCGCAACTACGTTCAGACCACGGCGCTGGGTACTAAAGCCACTTCGGCGGCCAGTGCGGGCATCTTCGTATTCCCCAACCCGGCTACGGCGGGCCGCCTCTCGCTCAGCTTGCCAGCAGCCCTCAGCCAGCAGGCGGTAGAAGTGCAGCTGCTGAATACGCTGGGCCAGGCGGTGCTATACCAGACACTGCCCGCCAGTGCGGAGGCCGTTCGCACGCTGGCGCTGCCGGGTGTGGCTGCGGGCTTCTACACGCTGCGCCTGCAAAGCGCGGCCGGGGCCAGCAGCCAGAAGCTGTTCGTGGAATAGCCCATCAAGCGCGGTTCTGACCTCAGCGAATCTAGCGTAAAGGCCCATAAGCCAGTACACCCCGCCAACTGCACGGTTGGCGGGGTATACTGGTTTATGGGCGAGCCTAGCAACAGCTGCTTATCACGCCCCGTCCATCCGCACAATCTTCGGCGTGAACGAGCCCAGCACATCCACCAGCTCGCGCTGGCTGGCCATCACGGCACGGATGTCCTTGTAGGCCATCGGCGCTTCATCAAGCCCGCCACCGATTAGCTCGATGCCGTGGTCGGCGAGGTACTTGCGCACCTGGCCTTCGCCCAGCTCGGCCTTGGCACGAGTGCGCGACATCAGCCGCCCGGCCCCGTGCGAGGCCGAAGCCAGCGACTCGGCCACACCGCGGCCGCGCACAATAAAGCCAGGGGCCGTCATCGAGCCGGGGATGATGCCGAGCACGCCCGCCCCCGCCGGCGTGGCCCCTTTCCGGTGGGTGATGACCTCACGGCCATCGGCCAGCCGCTCTTTCCAGGCGAAGTTGTGGTGGTTTTCTACTTTCGCCAAAGGCTTTTCGCCGAGGGCTTTGGCTAGGCGGCGATGAATCTGCTCGTGGCAGGCCGAGGCGTAGTCGCCGGCCAGCGTCATGGCGGCCCAGTATTCCTGACCGGCTTCGGTGTCGAGGCCGAGCCAGGCGAGGTGCTGGGCTTCGCCGGGCAGCTGGCATACGTCCTTGGCGAGCTTGGTGTAGCGCTCGGCGATGCCGGCGCCCAGGCCCCGCGAGCCGGAGTGCGAAAGCACGCCCAGGTACTGGCCCACGGGCACGCCCAGCTCGTTTTCCGCCTCGGTGATTTCGACGATGCCGAACTCCACGAAGTGGTTGCCAGAGCCGGAAGTACCGACCTGCTCGGCGGCTTTGTCGAGCTTGTTCTTCAGGAAGGGAATTTCCTGAAACTCGGGCCGGTCGAGCACGGCGTGGTCGAGGCGCTGGCCGCGCTCCCAGCCCCGGCCGCTGCCGAAACGGGTGTTTTCGAGCAGCAGGCTGCGCAACTCCTGGGTACGCTGCGTGAGGTATTTGGGCGGCAAATCGAACACCGACAAGGCCATGCGGCAGCCGATGTCGACGCCCACGGCGTAGGGAATCACCGCGTTGTCGGTGGCCAACACGCCGCCGATGGGCAGGCCGTAGCCGTGGTGGGCGTCGGGCATGAGCGCGCCGGCCACGGTCACAGGCAGTTTCATGGCAATTTCCATCTGGTGGATGGCGCCCTGCTCGATATGCTCGGCCCCGAATACGGCGTATTCTTTGCGCTCAACCAAGCCGATGTGGCGGTTGGGCGGGGGCTGCAGGGCTGCGGCCGTGTGGCTCCAGTCGAGGTGGGTGAGGTAGTCTTTTGGGTTGGCAATGAGTTGACCTAGCAAGGCTAGCTGGTCGGTTTGCGAGAGTTTTTTGAGGTGCTTGCGCTGCAGTTGAGCCAGCGCGAGCCCGATGGCACGTCCCTCCGGAAACCCGAGGGCCCGAAGGTCGTTGCCGCGTAATATGTTGGCCATGAGAATGGTCGTTGTACGAGGTAGAGGCGCTTAGTTGGGCCTCCGTCGTTGATGATGAAAAAGAAATAAAACGTGCCGGGCAACAGTGCGCACCACCAGCATTTGCTCTAACCAACTGAGCTACCACCGGCAAGCCGATGAGCGGGTATTGAAGCCGCGACCCAATGAATCGAAGTAAGGCGGTGCTACGGCACCAGCGCGTTTTATTTAGAAAAAACCGGAGCAACAGGCGGCTGGCGTTGTGCCAAAAGGCGACGTGACAGGTCGAAGGAACGCAAGCCTACGGCATCCGGCCGTGAGATGTAGAGACGCGACCCTTCGCGTCTCCGCGTTGAACAATGCATCCGAACGGGCCGGACGCCGAGACGCGATGGGTCGCGTCTCTACATATATCCAAAACCTGCCCGGGGCAACAAGCGCCCGGCCTTCTAGTCCTGCTCTACCAGTCTGAGCTACGGCGGCCGCTTACGCAGCTTCCGGCGGGACTCGAACCCGCGACCTGGGCATTAAAAGTGCGAAGTATGGCCGGGCTACGACACCCGGACAGGGTTTAAAATCAAAACATTGGGGCAAAAAGCGGCGGGTGTGTTATGTACTGCGCGTCTACTAGTTTCGCCACCGTGGTTTTTGAGGTCATGGGCGGGGCTCGAACCCGCACGCCTTGCGGCACAGCAGCCGAAGTATCACCTACCTACGGCACCCAATGCAAGGGTTAGTTTCCGGCTGGGGCAACAGGCGCCGAGCCAGTTGGCGCGGCCCTACCAATGCGCATTCGCCCTGCCTCGCGGCAGCACTTCGGGAGTCGAACCCGCGACCGCACCTAGTTGGGGCGAAGTAAGGCCCAGCTACGGCACCCATCCGGAAACGTATTTATTCACTTACATCCCGAAAATTCAGGGCAACAGTCGGCAGGCGTATGTTTTCGCCCGAAACCGAAGCTGCGGGCCAGGGCTCGAACCCGTAATTCTGCACTGAAGCAGAACCAGAAACGACCAGAAGTAACGCCCGCCTACGGCACCTGAACCAGGCGAATTCTGCCGGGGTGGGACGGGTCACAAAGTGGCCCCGTCCCGGTCGGCGACTACCCCAAGTGGGCAGCCGTCTTCCTCATATCGGCAAGTAGCAGTAAGCGTGAAACGGTTAGAAAAAGGGTTTTAGTATGCGCTCGAACGCCTGAAGAGTGGTTTGCGGCGGCTTGGGGTCGAACACCGCGAAATCGAGTCGGCGGAACCGACCCCGGATGTTGGGTTCGGCCAGGGCTTCGGCAAACAGCTCGGCTATCTGGGCCGGGTCGTTGGCAAATACGCCGCAGCCCCAGGCCCCAAGAATCAGGCTGTCGATGCCGTGGCGGGCGGCTGCGGCCAACACCAGCCGAATGCGGCGGCGCATGGTGGGCACCAGTTCGGGCAGCAGCTCCGGGTTGTTGCGTTGCAGCGCCCCGGCATTCACAGCCGGCGCGGTGATGATGTCCACCAGGAATGGCTCGGTTAGCCACTCCCCTGCCTCGCCGCGAAACACCGGCACGCCCGGCGCATAGCTGAAGTAGTCGCTGTAGAGGCCCGTGCTATCGGGCCGGGAGTTGTGGGCGTACATTTCCCGAAACTGCGTCTGGCACGGATACAGGCCCGACGAACGCGCCAAGCTTTCTTCCTGCGCTTGGCTGCCGCCCAGGAAACCGCCGCCCGGGTTGCGGGCCGAGGCGAAATTCAGGCAGCCCGCCTGGCCTCCATCTGCTACCAAAGCGGCAGCCGCTTCCAGCGTGGTGGCGTGGTACACGCGCACTTCGGCCGGGGCACCGCCGGGATGCTCGAACTCTTGCAGGAGGTCGGCCACATCGGTAGGGCGGTAGAGCTGACTGCCGGTTTCGGCGGCGCGCTGCATGACCGCCAGCGGTATGGATTGGCCAGTGGCCGTTTGGTAACCGCCCTGCTCCAGCGCGGCCAGCGTGCTGAGGGCAATGCGCGTGCGGACATCGCGATTTAGGGTAATGGGATTCATGGTGAGAGGTAGAGTTTATTGGGCAGCGGCCCGGGAATAACGGCCGCTTTATTGTTGAAAAATGTTATTCCCGGGGTGGATCTGGTTGGAATGAGTTTGCTGTTTTACAAGGGGAATAAACGGCGGGCCACATTTGATGAAGGGACTCGAACCCTCACCGCCGAAGCGGCCACCAAGCACCCGCGAAGTAGGCCACGCCTACGCCACCTTGCTCCGCAGCGGCCGGGGGTTCCGCTTTATTGCCCGGCCGTTTCAAGAAGTTTTACAAGTCAATTTTTTCGATTTCAGTCAGCGCCGAGCCGCCATTATCCAGCGCACTCAACACATCGAAGACCTTGTCGGACCAGCCGGCGATGAGGGCCACGCCCGTGTCGGGGCGCACCTCCAGCGGCACGGTGCCATAGCCGGCCAGGTCGAAGACGTAGAGCTTGGCGTTGGGCGCCACCACGCGGCGGTACTGCGCCCACTCCTGGGCCAGGGTGCCACCATCGCCGGTGCTGTTCCAAAGCTGAACGTCGGTGAAAATCATCACCTTGTCGACTGCTTCGGCACGCATCCGTAGGTCCTTGATTACCAAGTACCCATTGGTGGAGTAGCCCACTTCGCCTTCGCGCTTATACAACTCCTCCACGTTGCGCAGCACCGGCCCACGGGCCATGCTGATGCGCTTCCAGGTGTCGCCGAACATGCCGGTAATCACGTTTTGGCAGCGGCTCTGGAGCAACATGCTCAGCACCAGGCTCACGTCGTAGAGCAGCACTTTGCTGCGTGGTGAAATAGCCTTTTGCATGGAGCTCGACACGTCGCAGGCCACCACCACGCGGGTGTCGTGCCCGAAACCGCGTAGGTTCACGGCGCTGTGTGCAATGGCCGTTTCCAGGGCTGCCAACACTCCGGCGACGTGGCCGCTGGGCAAGGCTTTCACCTCACGGTAAGCGGCCAGGAAACGGAAGGGCAGCTGCTTGCTGCGCGCCACCGCAAACCGGTCGGCCAGCGTGTCGCACACTCGCTCCATCGTCGCAGCCGAAACATTGGCTTCAAGGATGTTGCGCAGGTTGCGCAAGAGGGCCATGTAGCCCAGCTTGCCGCTGCCAATCAGCGTTTCCCAGGTCTGGCGGACGGCCGTTTGCCGGTCCGCATCGGTGGCGTACGTCCCCTGCCCTACCGCCGACAGCTCGGTTTCCCAAGTGTAGGGCGTGGGCAATTCGCCGCGCACCAACTGGTTGAACAGGGCTTGCTGGGCCTCGTCCTTGGCGTTGGGGTGCACCAGGAAAAGGGCATCCCGCAGGCGCACGGCCCCGTCGCGGTCGTACTTGGCCAGCTGGTAGCCGTCGAAACGGTTGAAGCTGAGAGCCAGGCCTTTTTGCAGCTGCTTGGAGAGACGGTTCAGAATTTTGGTCCCGCTCCGGGCGTTGGCCTGGGCATAGAAAGCCAGCAATTCCGTGATTTCATCGGGCCGCTGCACCACGCGGGCCACCAGGCGGCTCACGAGGCTGTCGCCCCGGTGCAAACGGGCCAACTCTACGCACAGCACCAGCGGCACCGAGCGCAAATTCAGGCTTTCCCGGGCATACACCGCCAATTGCGCCACAAACAGCGGCTCGTTTTTGGCTACCAAGTCCCGCAAGCGCTGCAAGCGCGTATCGGCTTTTTCGTAGAACTGGTCGCTGAGCGCGGCGGTGGCCGCGGCGGCGTACAGCTCCACCTGGGGCGTGAGCGTGAAGGCAGCTGCGCCTTCGTGGTTTACCACCGTGGTGGTATTTCGAGAGAAGAAGTTGAAGCGCATATTTGGGTGGGGTGAGGGAGTGTATATTTTATTGGTGCGGGTGGTAGCGTGGGCTCTGCGATTCCGCGTATTGGCGGAGGTTTTGAGCGAAATCAATTTTCGTTCATGCAGGCACGGACTCGCAGAGTCCACGCTACTGTCGTCCGGCTACTCCCACTCAATGCCGACGTGTTTCGACAGCACCAAGCGGGCCTGGCTGAGCCACTGGATTATCCAGGCGTGTTCCTGCGGGGTCATCCAGCGGTTGTATTTGCCGCGCACCTGCACTACGGTGCGGCTGGCGGTTACTTCAATGGTCAGGCCGCGGGTGCCGTCCACGGTCAGCGAGAAAATGCCGCAGCGGCCCAGGCGGCACGATTGCAGGTAGGTGGCCACGCAGTTGCGCTGCGCATGGCCCTCATCCTGCAACTGCCCGGAGGTAGTGAGCTGCTCGATGCGCACCGGCCCGGCCCGAAAATCGGCCACCGGCAAGCCTGCCCAGCTAGACCCGGGCAAGTTGGCGCCACCCGATTGGCGACGCGCCCGCGCCTGGCCGTTATGCCACTGCTCGGTTTGGGCCAGCACGGAGGCCATGCTGCGGCCCTTGAGGGTGAAGCCCGGCTGGGCTGGCTCTACCCCAATACCGACGCTACGCTTCTGATGAATCCAGTCGCAGACGGGACCAAAATGGCGCGGGTCGACCATGGGCGAGGCGACGAAAAAGTCCACCACGCTCAGCCAGAAGGCATCATCGACCAACGCGGCGCGGCCCAGGCGCGATTCCATCACCACGCCCCACCATTCCAACGCGTCGCGGGCGGCGAGCTGGGCGTAGCGCAGGGCCTCGCGGAAGGTGCAGCCGGCGGGCGCTTCCCGCATGCCGTGCTCCAGCCGTTTGCTGATGGGCACGGGCAGCCGGGGGAAGCTGCGCAATGAATGTCCCTGTCCGAGGTGCAGGGTCAAATCGGGCAGATTCACGCCGTCTTCCGCCAGCGTCGGGCGCGTCCAGGACTCAATCAGCCAGTCCGGCGTATTGCCGTAGCGGTCGAATAAGTGCCGGACCAGGCTGGCCAGCTGCCGGAATACGTTGCTGCTTTTCGGCTTCCAGTCGGCCACTTCGCGCACTCGCTTGGCGTATCGTTCGGCCAGGGCGGCTACGTTTATGGCCAGTTCAGGGCGGTGCAGCAGGCCGGTGCGTTTGGCCGCTATTGCCAGCAAAGCAACACGAATGTTGTTTTGCTTGGTGAAGGTGCCGTCCACAACGCATGCTGCATATAATTGCGCCAAGGCTGAATCAACGCCCAAAGCTTCATAAAGTGCATGGGGCGAGCTAAAGGAAAACATGTATTCTATTTGCTTGGACTGGGGCCAATTGCGCCAGTCGATGTGCCGCGAGAGTGCGACACCAGCCTCTTTCCAGCGGTAAGCTTCCGCTGAGAGAGGTTTGTTACGGTTTGCCATAAAGCGGGGGCCTACCCGCAGACAGCGCCTAGCTAGGTTTTCAAATGAGGGGAAGTGGACGCCCGCAATTGGGAGCCCGATTTCAACCGTTTCTGGTGGCGCACAGGGCGCAACCCATGGGCCGCTGGCTGGAGCGGCCGGCCCGCATTAAGAGGCCGATAAGCAGGAGGTGGAGCTAAGAAGCGCATGGCTGAAAAGGGGAATTAGAAATGTGAAAGAGTTGGAATTGATGAATTAATTAAGCAGCATTAATTACTTGAATCAGCATTCGCCATTAATTCAATTTGAATTAGACGCACCTTTCCTGTTCAAATAAAATCGTATTTTTATTTGGTAATTAATGACACGAAAAAGCCCGGCTTTACGGGCCGGGCTTTTCTATTCGCGGGAGATTATGCCGATGTTATCGACGACTCCAACCAGGAAGAAAAGCACGGCCGCACCAATCCAGCAAGCCGCCATCGGGCCGGAGCTGGTACTGTTTGGGCAGGTAACTGGGGCGGATATGGTGCATGGATTGAATGTAGTAAGCGGCTAAAAACCGGCTAGCAACAAAAAACCCGAGCTTATGGGCTCGGGCGGTGTCAAATTTCAGCGGGTGCTAAAATCAGGCAAACGTACCGAGCGGGAGCAGCTGTTCCAGCTGCTTCTTATCCGAATTACTTGTGAGGAATGTGTGGCGGTACATGGTTGTTTGCTTTTGGTACGACAAAGGTTAGCTATTAATTTTAATTGCGCAAATAATTTTTGAAAATAATTATTAATTATTCCTACAAAGTTCAATCTGACAGAATTTATCTGCTTTTTCCCGACGAATTAATTACGGCATCCAGTACATTAAAACCCATTGTCAATGCTGGTACAGGTACTATCAGTGGCTTTATTGCGTAAGCACCGCGCTGGCTTGCACCCTCACGCTCCAACGTTGCCTGCGTTTATGTTTATATGCCCCGCCTAGCCACCTCCGACCATTATACCCTTGACCTGCCCGCCGGCCACCGGTTCCCCATCGCCAAATACGCCCTGATTCGTGAGCAGCTCCTGTGGCAAGGTATTGCGGAACTGGCCGATTTCTACGAACCTGGCCTTTGCGCCGAGGAAGACGTGCTGCGCGTGCACACCGCCGACTACTGGCACCGCGTGCGCGACCTCCAGCTTACGCCCCGCGAAGTGCGCAGCCTGGGCCTGCCGCAAAGCCCGCAACTAGTGCGCCGCTCGCTAAGCAGCAGCGCGGGCACCCTGCAATCGGCCCTGAATGCACTGCGCGACGGCATCGGCCTGAATCTGGCCGGCGGTACCCACCACGCCTTTGCCGACCGGGGCGAAGGCTTTTGCGTGTTGAACGACCAGGCCATTGCAGCCGCGCATTTGCTGGCGCACGGCTTGGCAAAGCAGGTTTTGATTGTGGATTTGGATGTGCACCAGGGCGACGGTACTGCGGCAATTTTCAAGGATGAGCCGCGCGTGTTCACATTTTCGATGCACGCCGGGGCCAACTACCCCCTGCGCAAAGAGCAGTCGGACCTGGATATTCCGCTGGCGCTGGGCACCGGCGACGCGGAGTACCTGATGCAGCTATCGGCCACGCTGGAGCCGCTGATAGAGCGGGTGCAGCCCGATTTCATTTTCTACCAGGCGGGCGTAGACGTACTGGCCACCGACAAGCTGGGCAAGCTGGCTCTCACGCCAGCCGGCTGTCGGCAGCGCGACGAACTGGTGCTGGGCCTGTGCCGCGCCCGCAACCTACCGGTGGCCGTGAGCATGGGCGGTGGTTACTCCGAGCGCCTGGCAGACATTGTGGATGCGCATTGCAACACATTCCGGGTGGCATTTGAATTGTGGGCGTAGGGTGCGGGGCTTGCCCCCGCCCGTCGTTGAACAACCTATTCCCGCATCGTTCAACGACGGGCGGGGGCGAGCCCCGCACCCTACGCGTAACTTTGCCGCTGATGAAAAAACCCGATTCCGCGCACCCCGACCGCATTACCGTTCCGGTTCGCACCGATGAGCAGCCTACCGGCACACCCGCGCAGCAGGCTTTCCGGCAAGCAATTCTGGACGTGGAAAACCTACGCGAGCGGCTGCGCGACCTGCGCGCCCAGCAGGCCGAAGCCCGCCGCCGCTACTGGCAGCAGGTGGGGCCGGCTGCCACGGCCGTAGTGGAAGCCCGCCACGCGCTGTATGCACCGCTGGAAGAGGCGTTGCTGCTGAGTTACTTCAGCCGCCTGGAGGAACAGCAGATTACGCACCTGCTGCTGGGCAACGCCCACACGCTGGAAAACCGATTTGGGGAAGATGAAGGAGAAGTCATCCGCAAGTACGCACCGGCCGGGGCACGGCGTAGCGAGGCTTTCGGTGCCAATACTAAACCTACGGCCAGCCCGCCATCCGAGCCGACTTTTATTCCCGACCCGAGCCTACCGCCCCACGAACAAGCCGCTGCTGCTGCCCGCGCCCGCCGCAAAACCAAGGCCCAACGCCAGGAGGAAGCGGCAGCTCAAGCCGCGCAGGCCGACCAGAAGCAGCTTGAATCCAACGCCAAAACCATTTACCGCCAGCTGGCCCGCGTGCACCACCCCGACCTGGAGCGCGACCCCGCCAAACAAGCCGACAAAACGGCCCAGATGCAGCGCATCACCGAAGCCTACGAGGCCGACGACCTCTACACGCTGCTCCAATTGCTGGCCGAAACCGGCCCCGCCGATGCCGAGACCGACGACGTACTAACCCGCTACACCCGCGCCCTGCTGCAACAGCAAACCCAGCTGAAGCAGGAAATGAACGAGTTGAAATATGGCCCCAACGGCTTCATCACCGGCACCGGTAAAAAGCAGGAACTAGAGCTTCGCCAGCTCAAGCGCGACCTACGCGCCGAGGCCGAGTATGTGCAGCACATCGGCCGCACCATTGCCGAACCTGATGGCTTGCGCGACCTCTTGCGCCAACTCGCCGCCGAAGGGATGGAAAGTTTATAGGCAATATAGTAGGCGCAAAAAAGCACGTCGTGCTGCGCTTGTCGAAACATCTCTACCGCGTAAGCAATTACTTACTAATGCGGTATTGGTGCTTCGACAAGCGCAGCACGACGTGCTTCTTGTCTTTTATACTATGCGCCTTTCGAGGCCAGAATTTCCACCATTTCGATGTGAGGCGGGCTGGCCCACAAATCGGCGTGCGTGCCCAGGGCGGCAGCTACCTGCCCGGCGAGGTGGGCTTTGCGGCCGGCTTCATCGGGGAAAGTGTCGAAAATACCGAACGTTGAGGGACCCAGGCGCAGGGCATACCACGTTGTAGTAGCGGGCTCAGCTTCTACAATGGGCAGGGCGCCGGCCAAAAAATCAGCAACAGTTTGTTCGTGGCCGGGCTTCACTTCGAGGCGAACCAGCAGGGCAACTTTTACCATGGGGAAAGAATTTAGGGGTGAAATTCCTATCACAACAAAATTCTAACGATTTCGACTATTTCCCGCTGACTTTTAGCTCGCAATAAAATCAATGGCTTCGGCAATCACCCCTGCATCGCGCAGAATGCGGTTGTGGCCCAGGCCGTGCGTGGCGTGCAGGCGGGCTTGGGGCCACTCTGCGGCAATCTGCTGGCCTTCGGCGAAGGGAATGATTTCGTCACCCTCGTCGTGTAGCACCAGCACCTGCCTGGCCCCGGTGCCCGGCCCCGCAGCGGCCACAGCAAACGATTCGGCCGAGCGACCGGTACTGCGTTCGATGTGCCCGGCAAAGCGCCGCACCAAATCAGCGGGCAAGTGCAGAAAATCGGCAAACCGCTCGGCTACTGGCCGTGGCCCCATCGGTACGCTGAGGAGCACCAGTCGTGGTAGCGCTACGCCCAAGGGCAAGCGTACCGGCAGCCCCGCGACCGCGGCGCCACCAAACGAATGCGCCACAATGGCGCGCACCTCCCCTACTGTATCTACCACCGCCTGCACAGCCCCGCCAAAGTCGGTGAGTGTGGTGCGCCGGCCAGCCGAAGCCCCGTGCGCGGGCCCATCCAGCGCTACTACGCGGTAGCCGGCCGCCAGCAGCGGCGCGACCCAGGCTCGCCAGAAGCTGGCGCGGTGTTCCCAACCGTGCACCAGCAGCACGGCGGGCGCGGCCGTTGGGCCCCATTCGTACACCGCAACAGCGCCGGTTTCGGCCAGCACGGAGCGGCGACGGGCATCGGCCAGCGCGGGAGCTTCCCAAGACTTAATGGGCAACCGGCGCGGGGTGGTGAACACGCGCCATGCCTGCCGGAAGCCCAGCGCCGGAGACACGGCCCACAGCGCGCTCAACTGCCAGCGTAGCCAGCGCAGGCCGGCCGGTTCGGGGTAGCGCGTGGCCACTACCGGCTGCGGGGCGGGCGTCTCATCGGCACACAAATAGTAGGCGGGCGAATAGAAATTGGTCATGGCCGGTTGGGTTTAGAGGGGCTGATGCCGGGGCGGTAGCACGCAGTAAGGAATATGGGCTGATAACAGGGATAGGTTGGGGCAGCGGCTACGGCAGCAGCTCCAGCCGCAGCTGGCCTACAATTACCTGGAACGGGGTTTCGTCGTGCACGCGGGCTACCTGCAGCGCCCCGGCCAGCGTGGTGAGCAGCTGCAAGGCTTTGGCTGCCGGGCTGCCCACGAAACGAAACGCGTCGGTGGCCCGGCCGGCGGATAGCACTTCGGCCAGCCATTCGGTCAGCTCGTGGTTGAAGACACGCAACTCGGCCTGCATGGCTTCGGGCAGGGTGCGAAAGTCGGCGGCCAACGCGCCAAACAAGCACACGCGACGGTCGTGGCCGAGGTGGTTTTCATACACGGCCAACAGCGCATCAAGCTGCTGAGCCGGGCCAAGGCCAGTGACGCGCGGCAGGCCGCGCCACTTGCGCAGGCGGCGCAGCTGGCGGGTTACCAGCGCCGTACCCAGGTCGTCCTTGCTCGGGTAGTGGTAATGAATTGCGGCAGGCTTTATCCCCAACTCCCGAGCCAGGTGGTGGTAGCTAAACGCGTTGTACCCGCGCTCCAACAGCAAAACCTCAGCTAGGTCGAGGATACGAGTGCGGGTATCGGGAGCAAGGGCAGTTTGGAAGGTGGCGCTGGGCATAACAGGGCAAAGGTAGGCAATACTTACCAACTAGTAAGTAAGTGTTATAATAAGCAAAAAAAGACCCTTCCCGGAAACCGGGAAGGGTCTTCACAATGTGGAAAGAAAGGATAGAAGGTTGGTTGCTGAACGCAACGTTGATTTAATACTTTACCACGCGTACTGCACGTGGCCCAGCTACTGTGGCAAACCGCACCAGATACACCCCGGCTGGCTGGATGCTCAAGTCAAACCGCACAGCTTCGGTCGAGGTCTCCACCGACTGGCGCAGTACCTCCGCGCCCAGCACATTGTGCACCACCACCGGCCCCGCCAGCACCAGGCCTTCGGGCAACAACAAGGCAAATGTGCCCGTGCCCGGGTTGGGTACTACCATAGGTGCAACCAGCTCAGCCCCGGCCACCAGCACCAGGCCAGTGTAGGCTACCGAACCGTCTGAATCGGTCTGGCGCAGGCGGTAATAGGCCCGGCCCGGCAGCGGCTGCTGGTCGCGGAAACCATATACCGTGGCATTGCTGCTGCTGCCCGCCGCGGCTACGGTGCCCAGGGTTTCAAAGGCTACCCCATCGCGGCTGCGCTCTACAGCAAAGTCGTGGCTGTTGGTTTCGCTGGCCGTGGTCCAGGCGCAGGTCACCACGGCGCCGCTGCGCCGGGCAGTGAAGGAAGTCAGCTCGACCGGTAGCGGGTTGGCCCGCGACGATACCGCAAACGGCGAGAAGCTGGTGATGCCCGTGCGCGATACTTTGCTGGCTCCGGTGCCGGCTGCGGTGGCCAGCGGCGTGGTGTCCCAGGCTCCGTTGGTGTAATGGCTGATGTGGGCTCTGGTGCTCACAAAGTTGGCCGTAGCTTCGGCAGAGGGCCATTGCAACGTCATGGTCACGTTGGAGTGGCCGGGCACTTCTTCTTCCACCAGCCAGGTTTTTTTCACGTTCTGGTTGGTTACTGGCGTGCCCACGCCCACGCCGGCTGCCGTGTAGCTGGGGTACAGGTTGTCAATCACGCGCACGCTGTAGGCATCCTCAAGGCCGGTACCCGACTGGCTCAGCGTGGCGGGGGTATACGACGTAGCACTCGTTCCCACCGGGAACAGCACGGCCTGGCCGTCGCCCGACACGGTGCGCACCAGGCTACCCAGGCCATTAGTCACCAGCAGCGGCGCTGTACGAGCCGGGCCGCTGAAGTTGGCGTTCTTTTGGAGCTGCAGGTCGTAGTTGTTCAGCAGCACCGGGGCGGTGGCGGCCTTCTCGTATTGCATGCCACTGCGCACCAGCACCGAACCGGCCAGGGTACGCGGGCCGTCGCCGGTGAGCGAGAGGTTGCCATAACTACCGCCGCTGATGCGCTGCCCCGAAGTACTTGCGTTGATGTATTCCACCGTGCTGCCATCGTGCAGCGAACCCAGCGTGAGGGTATTGGCCAGGTGCTCAATTTCCAGGATGCCCTGGTCGCTCACGTCGATGGTACCCTGGATGTTGTCGTTGGGTCCTACGTACAACATGCTTTGCTTGCTGCCGTCGCCCACAATGAGCTTCGAATTCTGGCCCGTGATAACCCAGGTTGTGCCACTCGTCAGGCGGTTGGCTTTTTTGGTTTTGCCCTGCACGTAATAAATGCAGTTATCAGCCGCGAAGCTGGCCGGTGCCGTGCCGGTACCATCGGTGTTGGTGCCCCAGCTGTCTTTCGAATCAAGCTTTTTGCCGTCGTCGTCGAGGGAATAGTAAATGTTGGTCTGAGGGGTAATCACCACATCGTCAATGCTCAGTCCGTTGCCGTTGCTGGCCGAATTGAAGGAGTACCCAAAGCGCAGCATAATTTCCTCCCCTACCCGCAGGTTCAGGGCGCTGAGGGTGGTGCGCATCACGCGGCGGTTGGTGGCGGCGTTCCCATTACGCGGGGCAATGGCGGCCGACGTGGAAGGGGCGGCTACATTCAGGGCCGAAATAGCGGTCCAGCTGCCATCAAATACCGAAGTAATAGCTGCCGTGCTGCGTCGATACTCTACCGTGACGGTAGCTGCCTGGGTGCGGCTCGAGTTGTACCACTGCTCCATGGCGTACTCTACCTCGAGGTTGGTAATCACCTTGGTCGACCCGTTTTTCAGGCGGAGGCCCACGTAGCCTTGTCCGTCGAGGGTTGCGGTGCCGGCAATGCCGCCCAGCGCGCGGTCGGTGGTGCCCGTGGCACCGAAGTGGTACCAGGCGGGCCCGTGCGCCGTGCCGTTGTTGTCGACGCTCGACTGGCTGGTAGCGCCTTCCGTGCCGTTATCAGGGCTCAGGCGGGCTGAAGAGCCCCATCCGCGCTGGTAGGACTCGTATTCGCCGCCTACTGCGTTCAGTGTGTAGCGGGCGTATACGCCTGGCAGGGTGCTATTGCTCTGGAAGTAATTATTGGTGCCAGCCAGTACGTCAAAATTCTGGCGGTAAGCTCCTAGGCCGGCCGAGGTAGCGGTGGGGGCGTCGGCAAAAGTGTATTGGGCCTGGCAGTCGGTTGCAACACCCAGGCTGAGCAACACAGCCATCCCTAAAGCAGCAGTAAAAGGTCTAATCAGTAGCATTTGAATGAAAAGAAAATAGCATTATTTGCATCAAGGCCCCATTGATGGTGCTACAAAGCTACAATCCAATCTTTCAAAATTCATGTACAAACGATTGCACGATTTACGACTTATCACTTTATCCATGCGTAATTGGCTGACTAATAAGGATAAAAAAAATTATTATTTCTCCACGATTCTTCATCACTAAACTCCGCACACAGTTGTTCCTGAGTTGGGAGATAAGCCTCCTGCCAACCCATAGCTTTTCAGCCACCACTCCTTCGAGGGCAATCAGAGCAGCGTTAAGCTGGTGTTGGCCGCGGCCGGTTACTACCTACCAGGGCTCGAGTAAGCCAGATTCTGCTGCTATCCGCGCAGCTTACCGCTGCATCTACTCGTCGGCTTCGGGGGTTAGTCCCAGCGAATCCACGGCGGCCTGCACGGCCTCGGCGCGGTAAGCGGGCGCCGTTGCCGGCGCTTTCAATAGGCGCAGCAGGCGCTGGTATTTCTGGCGGCCCTCGGCCAGCAGTTGTTCGCTCACCTCAATGGTGAACACGCCAAACGGCTCGATTTTCTGCACTCCTACCAGCAGGAACCGCTCGGCCCGCAGTGCATCGGTATAAAAAGCCGCCTGCCGGTCGTAGTCATAGGCCGAGCACTGCCACAGGAAGTGGTCGGCGTCGCGGGCGTTCGTGGTTTTAAAGTCGATGATGGTGCAGGGCTGGTCGGGCTGGGCCACTACCAGGTCGGCGCGCAGCTTGCACAGCGTATCGGTCTGCGGCTCGGTGAAGAGCACACTCACTTCGGGGGTGCCCAGGGCCAGCAATTCGGCCAGACGGGAATCCATCTTCACACCCTCCACCAGCCACCACACCAGCGTATCGTTCAGGCCGGGCTGGCCGGCTACGTACTGCTCGGGCTCGAGCAAAGCGGTATGGAAAGCGGTACCAAAGTTTAGTGCACCGTCGTTGGCACTGCTTTGGGCGCGCGGCGCGCGGCCCTCCAGCGCGTCGCGCAGGCGCGAGAGGTCGGAGTTGGCTATGGCCGGCAGGGCCCGGTAGGTGTCGTAATCGAGGCGGAGCAGGTCGGGCCGGCGGAAGTCGGAGGCAGAATCGGGCATGGCTGAAAAGGTAACAGTAAAATGGGCGAAACCTCCCGGGCGAGCGGGCCCAGATTTCCCCACCCGACAGTTTGGGCTCTACCTGCGTACCATTGCCCACCTACGCAAGTATGCTCCTTCGGTTGGGCCAGCATCTGCTCTTTTCATCCTTGTCTTCTGTTCCTCAATCTCATGGCTGCCTGGATTCCTTACGCCCTGCTTTCGGCCCTGTTTGCGGCCTTAACCGCCATTTTTGCCAAAATTGGCATCAAGGGGGTCGACTCTGATTTAGCCACTGCCATTCGTACCGTCGTCATTCTGCTGCTGGCCTGGAGTATAGCCCTGGCGCGGGGGGCCACAGCCGGGCTGCCGGACCTCACCGGGCGCACGTGGCTGTTTCTCGTACTTTCCGGGCTGGCTACAGGTGCCTCGTGGCTGTGCTACTTCCGGGCACTGAAGCTGGGGCCGGTGAGCCGCGTGGCCCCGGTCGATAAGCTGAGCGTAGCGCTGGCGCTGTTGTTGGCAGTGGCTTTTCTGGGCGAAACCCTCAGCCTGAAAGGAGCGCTCGGGGCCGGGCTTATTCTGGCTGGTACGCTGGTGCTTGCCTGGAGCTAGGCGTAACCACGATACCAGCCGCAAAAAAATTTATTACGTTTTCCATAGGTCAATGGCTATTCAGCCATTTTCATAGCTGATTTATAGCCTGTGGGAGCATTACCATAGCCATTCGGCAGTCAATGCCTAATCGGTTTAATATAAACTTTCTAATTTTTAATTTAAACAATGAATCAATATTAGCATAGGGTGGTTTATGACAATACGAGGGTTTTTCTTCACTTAACCAGACCATTGTCATGAAACAAATTCTTTACCTATCATTTCTGTTCACTGCCCTTTTTATTTTTTCGCCGCGCGCTGCCAGCGCACAGTGTACCTACACGGCGGTAAAGAGCGGCAATTTTTCGGATGCCTCAACCTGGGCGGTTAATACCACCAGCAATGGCTATTGTGCTCCCACGCCCACATCCGGAAGCTCAGTCAACATCCTGATTCCGGGCGTAAACGTGGTACTTGATGTGCCCTATGCCGTGGGGGCGCGGGGCTCGCTGTCGATTACCAGCCAGGGCTCGCTTGTAGGCGGCACCAACCTGGCCATTGGCGACGGCACGGGTAACCGGACTAGTACCTGGCTGACCATTGCGCCGGGCAGCACCCTGCGCGTGGCTGAGCTGGTAGTCAACAAGGCCTCTGTACTCATCGACAACGCCATGAGCACCAGCAGCCCCACCACCCTTATTACCGACTGCAACCTGGTGTTGACCAATGCAGCAGTTACCGACAACAGCCGCGCCATCATTAATGGCAGCGTCGATGTAAGCAGCGGCGCGGCCAACAACGAGCTGTGTGGCACTGGCAATGTGCGCATTATGGGCTGTGTATTTGGAGGTAACGGAGCCGTGAAAAAGCTGGCGGAGAACTGTGCATCTTCCCTGATTACGATTTGTTCGCAGAATACGCAGTCTATTGGCTGCCCCGGCCCTCAAGCCGGCGACAACGACAACCAGCGCGCCTGCGATGGCCTGATTGCGGGGTGCGGTCCGCTACCCGTCGAACTGGTCATCTTCACGGCCAGCCTCACGCAGCGCCAGGGCGTGGCTCTGCACTGGGTCACGGCTTCGGAGAAAAACAGCCAAAGCTTCGTAATTGAGCGCTCGGCCGATGGCACCGCTTTCACTGCCCTGCGCACAGTGGCCGCGGCCGGCACCTCGCAAGCCCGTACCACCTACGACCAAACCGATGAACAGCCCCTGTTTGGCACCAGCTACTACCGCCTGCGGCAGGTCGATACGGATGGAGCCACCGCTTTCTCGCCCGTACAGCTCATTCACCTGGGCAGCGCCAACGCCGAGGGCCTGGCCGTGTACCCTGGCCGTGAAGCCCAGCAGTGGGTTGTAAGCACGGCGCTGCCCGCTGCCGTACTGGCTGCTGGCCCGGCCAGCGTGCGCGTGTTCGATGCGCTGGGCCGCAGCCAGCAGGTAGCTGCCGTACCCGATGGCAGCCAAACCGGCCGCTGGACGCTGGATATGCGCACGCTCCCGGCCGGCATGTACATCGTGCGGCTGACGTCGGCGGCCGGTTCTTTTAGCCAGCGCATTGTTCAATAAGGCATTAGGAGCGTGCTGCCCACCGCCACGTCAGCGACAGGTTAACGACGCGGCCCTCTACCGGGGCCCATAACTCCCGAAAAACCGGGTTATCAAAGGGTGCGAGTACAACCTTTTCGCGACGCGTCTGGCGGTAATCGAGCATGTTTTCGCCATTGAGAGCGAAGGTAAACTGGCCCACACGGTAGCGAATAAGGGCCGCAAACAACGAGTAGCCGGGCGTGGTACGGCCATCGGAAAGGTATTGCTGGCCGATGTAAGAAGCCTCCAGCCCAGCGCTGAAGGCGTCGGTGAATTCGACCAAACTCATAGCGGCAAATTTGTGGCGGGCAGCCAGCGGCAGGTGCTGATTGGCTGCGTCGTACTGCCGCCGGGCATCGGTGAAGACGTAGCCTAAGTAGAGCTCGGTTTCGTCGGCGCGCAGGCGAACATAGGTCTCCAGGCCCCGCGTAGAGAGCGGAGCCGCCGCGTTCTGCCAGGTTAGGTAGTTGGCGCCAAACGGCCCGGCAAAACCCAGCCCGTCGAGCACCAGCGGGTTGCTGAGGCGGGTATAGAAGAAGGACTGGTTCACGTTCAGCACCAGCGGTTCATCAAAGCTGTCGAAAGTTCGTTGGTAATTCACGTCGCCATTTAAGCCAAACGATGTTTCGGCCTGCACGCCTTGCAGTGCCCGCACCAGTGGATAGTCGCGCTCGTCGAGGCTGTTGGTGTAAGGCACCGGCGCGCGGTAGCCCAACCCGCCGTTGAGGCGGGCCGTGATGGCGTCGCTGGCTTTATAGAGGAGGGCTAGGCAAGGTAGCACGAAGAGGCCGTACTGGTTGTGCTGGTCGAGGCGCAGGCCGGCCTGCAGGCTCAGGCGCGGCAGCACGCGCCAGTCGTCTTGGGCAAACGCGCCCAGCGTGTGGTAGGTGTAGGGGCTGCGCAAGGGCGTGGCGCTGCGGTTGAAAGACGCCAGCTGCTCGCCGTTCACGTTCAAGCCCACTACCACCGTGTGGCGTGGGCCAGCGGCGTGCAGGTAGCTGGCTTCGGTGTAATAGGTGGTCTGGTAGGCGGTAAAGGCGTTGGAATTTGTGTTCACGTCGCGTACGAAATCCGTGACGGTGCCCTTAATGGTGAAGCGGCCACCGGCCAGCTCATCGTTGGTATAGAGCAGGTCGGCGGTGTTGCGCAGGCTAGTGTTATCGATATAAAAGGTGTGGCCACCCACCGGGTCGAACCCGCTTTTTAGCACTTGCGCATCGCCGGCCCGGCGGCTTTCGAGCGTACCGGTGTAGCCCAGCGCCACCTGGCTGTGGCCGTTGGGGTAAAAGAACAGGCGTGGATGCAAATTCGCGCTGCTCACCCGGGGCACGTCTACGTAACTGTCGCCGTCCACGTCCTTTTCCTTTTGCTTCACCAGCCCGGCGTACAGCGAATAGCCCCAACGCGCCCCGCGCCGCGCCGCGAAGCCGTTCAAATCCGTCTCGCGCAGGCTGGTTTGGTTGAAGCTGGCGGCATACTGCGGCGTGCCCAGCGTGGGCGTCTTGCTCACCAGGTTTACCAGGCCGGCAATGGCCCCACCGCCATAAAGCGTCGAGTTCGACCCTTTAATCAATTCCACTTGCCGCAAATCGAGTGGCGGCACCGTGAGCAACCCAAACGAGCCGGCAAACCCGCCGTACAGCGGCAGGCCATCGCGCAGAATCTGGGTGTACTGCCCGGGTAGGCCTTGCAGGCGCAAGTCTAGGTTGCCGGTAGTGGGCGAGGTTGGCTGCACCTGGGTGCCGGCAATATCGCCGAATAAGCTGGCAATACTGGCCGGCTTGATGCTGCTTTCCTCCTCCATCTCCTCGGCCCCCAGCACTTCCACGCGGGTGGGCAGGTCTTCGATGCGCGAGTTGGTGCGGGTGGCCGTCACCAGCACTTCTGCTTCAATCTCAATACCGCCAGAAACCAGCAGCAGCGTGAGTTCCTGCCCTGCCGGTGGGGCGACTGCAAACCGGGGGCGGTAGCCCAGCGCCGTGATGCGCAGGCGCGTGCCCGGCTTCGGAGCGGGGTTGAGCAATGCCGTGCCCGTTGCATCGGTGGCCGCCCCAAGGGCGGTGCTTGGCACTACCACACTGGCTCCTATCAACGGCTCGTGCCGCAGCGAATCGCGCACCTGCACGCGCAATGCTTGGCTCCGGGCTGCCAAAGGCAACAGCAACAGCAGAAAAACCAGCCAGTAACCAGCCAAGCGGCGCAGCGTGAAAGTAAGGAGCATGAACTAAATATTGGGCACTAAATAGCCTGCAAAATTAAGGCAAGGCACCGGACCAATTTTGCAGGAAAACTGTTTTCAACATCTGTGTAAGGAGTATCTGAATATTCCGTCTGGCAGGGCCTAACCAACGTAAGCATCTCATGGAAAAGCGTATCGTCTCTCGAATTGTGCTGCCTGCTTTGGCGGCTGCTCTAGCCTTGGCTGGTTGCAATAAGAATACTGATGCGCCGGCGCCAGCGCCCGTGGCACCAGTTGGCCTCACCTACACCACCTTGCGCCAAGGCCTCGTAATGGCCCAGGGAGGTGTATCGAGTGGCGGTATGGTGGCCATTGCCAAGGGCAGCGACGGCATCGAATACGTGCAGTTCAAAGATGATTTCCATTCCGACTTTCACACCGGCTCGCTCGGCATCTACCTCGCCAAATCGAGCGACCTCGTGAAAAACCAGCGCGCCGCCAACCCGGCCAATGTGCTGCGCGTGGGCACCATCACGCAATCGGGAGCGCAGCAACTGGCCATTACGGGTATGTCGGCAAGCTTCTCGCACGTCATTCTGCACTGCGATGCGGCGCAGTATAACTTCGGCGCCGCTCCCCTACGATAAGCTGCCGCGCCATGAAATTGACTACTTTTCATCGATGCTGCATCATAGTTGGTGGTGCGGTGCTGCTTGCCTCCGCGCCGGCTTATGCGGGAGGTGGCTGGACGCGCCGGCCCGGCCACGGCTACGCCAAAGTTGGCCTCACGCTGGCCAACACCACCAAGTACCACCCGCTCGGGGGCGGCACCATTACCACGGCTCAGTTCCGCCAGCAGGTATACAGCCTGTACGCCGAATATGGCCTAACCAAGCGGCTTGAAGCGACCTTGAACTTCCCGTTTTTTCGCCGCGCTACTTTTCCCGACACCAGCCCCGGCCAGGGCGTGGGCGACCCCGAGCTTGGCCTGCGCTACGCCGTGCTCACCGGCAAGTGGCCGCTGGCGGTGCAGGTGGCCGCGCAGGCCCCACTCGGCGACCCGAACAAACGCGGCTACTACCAACCCGACCCCAGCAGCTTTGTGTACCTGCCCACCGGCAACGGCCAGTGGAACATCTGGACCCGCGCCGCTCTTTCGCACACACTGGGCCAACTGCCGGCTTTCATTACGCTCGAGGCCGGCTACAACGTGCGCACCGGCGGCCTCACCGACCAGTACAGTGTTGGGGTGCAGGGAGGCTATAAATTTTTCGACAAGCTCTGGCTTACGGCCAGCGTGCGCAACCTGGGCAACGTGCACGCGCCCAACCCTGCCAAACTGGCCAACATTGGCCTCGGCGAGGGCGTTGCCTACTCCGCAGCCAGCCTGGGGGCCAGCGTTGCCATCAGCAAACACCTCGCGGCCACCGCCGAAGTAGCGGCCGGCTTTGGCACCCTGCGCAACGTGTACTCGGGCCTGCAAAGCACGTTTGGCCTGGCCGTGGAGTGGTAGGTGGGCACCAGCAGGCGGGAACTACCCGTTACACAACGGGCTTCCCTCCTGCCAGAGCCGCACTTTTTCGGCAATTTCTGCCAGCCCCAGGTTGTGGATGCTGCCCAGGTGCGTCGTCTGAAATTCGCGGTGCGGCACGTAGCTGCCGTCTTCCACGGCGCGCCCCACCTGCTGGTAGGCATCGCGAAACGGCACCCCGGCAATAATGAGCTGGTTGATGTTTTCGACCGAAAAAATTGGGTCGTATTTCGCCTGCTCAATCACGCCGGGTTTAATGTTGATTTCGGGCAGCGCAAACAGCAGCATGTCCAGCAAGTCGACAAACTGCATCATGGGCCCAAACAGCAGCTCCTTCAGCAGTTGGAAGTCGCGGTGGTAGCCGCTGGGCAGGTTGCTGGTAGCCAGAATAATGTCATTGGGCAGCGCCTGCAGGCGGTTGGCATGGCCGCGCACCAGCTCAAATACATCGGGGTTTTTCTTGTGCGGCATGATGCTGGAGCCCGTCGTGAATTCCTTGGGCAGGTTCACAAAACCCAAATCCTGGCTATTGTAGAGCACCAAATCATACGCCAGTTTGCCCAGCGTACCGGCCGCGCCGGCGATGGCAAAGGCCACTGTTTTTTCGGTTTTGCCGCGCAGCATCTGGGCGCCCACGGCGCTCACAGCCACGTTGCCAAACCCCATTTCGCGGGTTGTCATTTCGCGGTCAATCGGGAAGCTGCTGCCAAAGCCCGCCCCCGACCCCAGTGGGTTCTGGTCGGCAACCTTGTGGGCCGCCTCGAATAGTGCCAAGTCGAGCAGCAGGTGCTCGGCATAGGCCGAAAACCATAGCCCGAAACTACTGGGCATGGCGGCCTGAAAGTGCGTGTAGCCCGGCAGCAGGTCATTTTTATGCGCTTCGGCCTTTTGCAGCAGCACCTCCACCAAGGCCAGTACTTTGGCCGATACTTGTTCGGTGTACTCTTTCAGAAACAGCTGAATAGCCGTTAGCACCTGGTCGTTGCGCGAGCGGGCCGTGTGAATTTTCTTACCGGCGTCGCCGAATTTTTCGGTCAGGTAATGCTCTATTTTGGAGTGTACGTCCTCGAAGTCATCTTCAATCCGAAAGGTGCCCGCCGCAACCTGAGCCAGCAGTTCATCCAGACCGGTAACCAGCTGCTGCCGTTCGGCTTCTGAAATCAGCCCAACCTTGGCCAGCATATTGGCTTGGGCCTTTGAGGCCCGCATGTCGAAAGGTGCGAGGTACATATCTAACACCCGGTCCTGCCCCACAGTGAATTTTTCGATGGTATCGTTTACCGAAAACCCTTTCTCCCAAATTTTCATAGCCCAGCAATAAAAAGGCATCTTGTGTAGAGCGCCGCGAAGCATCTCGCGGACAGCAAAAATTCAATTTCTAACAATGCGAGCGAGATGCTTCCCGGCGTTCAGCCACCCAAACGCGCAACGCTACTTAAAGCTCGAGTCCCGTGAGCAGCTCAATATATTCCCGAATTCCTGCCCGTATCTCACTTATCAGAATAAATTCATCCGGCGTATGCGAACGGGCACTTTCGCCCGGCCCCATTTTCAGGGTTTCAAACGGCATCATGGCTTGGTCCGAGAGCGTTGGTGAGCCGTAAATCGTCTTGCCCATTGCTACCCCTTTTTTAACCAGCGGATGATTCTCGCTGATGCGCGAGGAATTTAAATGCATGGAGCGCGGCACAATTTCCGATTGCAGTTTACCACGCAGCAAATCCACGATTTCCTGGTTCTGATACAGCTCGTTTGTGCGCACATCAATTACAAATTGGCACCTGTCCGGCACCACGTTATGCTGCGTGCCGGCGCTGATTTGCGTTACGGTCGTTTTCACGGGTCCCAGCAGCGGCGACACCTCCGGAAACTGAAAGCTGCGCAGCCACTGAATATCATCCAGTGCTTTATACAAGGCATTTTCACCTTCCTCCCGGGCTGCGTGCCCGGTTTTGCCGTGCGCGGTGGCATCCAGTACAATCAGGCCCTTTTCGGCAATGGCGAGGTTCATGCCCGTAGGCTCACCCACAATTCCGAAGTCAATTTGGCCAAATTCCGGCAACACACTCCTGATTCCATTTACGCCCGATATTTCCTCCTCGGCCGTAATTGCACAGATTAAATTAAAGGGGTTATTCTCTTTTTGAAAATACAGAAAAACTGCCAGCAAACTCACCGCCGAAGCGCCCGCATCGTTACTGCCCAAGCCAGTCAATCTATCTCCTTCCAGCGTAGCTCCGAAGGGGTCATATTTCCAGCCTGCGCCCGGTTTCACAGTATCATGGTGCGAGTTAAGTAGTATCGTTGGCTTCCCATCATCAAAGTGCTGCGAAATAGCCCACACGTTGTTCTGCCGGCGTTGGGCCACTGCTCCATGCGCGGCCAGAAACTCCTGAATCAGCGACGCTGTATTTGCTTCCTCCCGCGAAAAAGAAGGTGTTTTAATCAGCCGGATTAATAAGTCAACGGCTGTGTCACTTAATTCACTTATTAATTCAGCCACAGTGTTGTTTTCAATTCTTCATTAATATGCAAAGCATGCTCAATTACCACTTTATTCACGCCGAATTGCAGAGCTTCGAAAGCATTTTCTAATTTAGGCAGCATGCCATCAGCAATTATCCCGCTTTCCTTTAGCTCCCCATAATTAGCCAAGGTAATTTTTTCAATTACCGAATTATCGTTGTTAACATCTTCCAGAACGCCTCGTTTTTCGAAGCAGAAATGCAGCGATACCGCGTAGTGCTCACTCAGCGCCTTAGCCAGCGAAGCGGCAATGGTATCGGCATTGGTATTCAGCAGCTGGCCGTGGCCATCGTGGTTGATGGCGCAGAAAACCGGTATAAGCTCCAGGTTGAGAAACTCCTGAATCAGGTCGGCATTGACGCTGGCTTCGCTCAGGTCGCCCACGAAACCATAATCGATTTCGCGCACAGGGCGCTTTGTGGCCAGTATCACATTGCCATCGGCGCCACTGAGGCCCAAGGCATTAACCCCCCGGCCTTGCAATGCAGCTACCAACTGCTTGTTGGTTTTGCCGGCGTAGAACATGGTTACGATGTCGAGCGCCGCGGCATCGGTAATGCGGCGGCCGTTGACCAGTTGCGGAGCAATGCCCAGGCGTTTCATCATGTCGCTGGCCCCTTTGCCGCCGCCATGCACCAGAATTCTGGGGCCGCCGACTTTGGCAAACAAGCGCACAAACTCCATCAGGTCAGCCTCGCGGTCGATGATGCCACCGCCAATTTTAAATATTTTCAGTTCGGGTTTCATTATAGCTCCACCTACGCAAGTGCCCTGTAATGGGCAACTACTATTTCAAAAATAAACCCTGGGAATGTTGCGGGCAAAAATAGGTCCTTTTACCTTTGCGACAGATTTGAACCACTTGGTTCGCTGCTTCGTTAAAGCGCCGAATCGAATTAGTTTTCGCAATGCCCCGCTCCGTTTTCACGTCTTTGATGCTCGCTCTGGCCACTCGGCCGGGTGTGACCGGCGTGTGCCAAACGACTTGCGCAATGGTGCGACGACCCTAGCGGCTTCAACAGCCGCATGTTGGCCCCTTGGCCAATCCCACTGAGCCGGGCTAGTACCCGCTTACACTTACCGACAGGTTTGGGCTTTAGCAGGAATTTCCCGTATACAATACTTCGGGTTTTCCGGACAGCCGCGCATCTATCCCTAAGTTTTTAATAATCAATGACAACTCGGGTTGCAACTGCAGCGGACGCACAGTACGCTGAACAATTATGCCAATGGTACGTCGAGTCGGCCAAAACGCGGGGCACTGGCATTGCCAAGCGCGAGCCGGCTTACGTGGCCCAAAAAATGGCCAGCGGCGACGGCATTATTGCGTTCGTCGACGACGAGCTGGCCGGCTTTTGCTACATCGAAACGTTTGACGATAAGACTTTTGTGGTTAACTCCGGTCTGATTGTTAACGCCGAGATTCGCAAGGGCGGCGTGGGCCGGGCCATCAAGCAGGCCGTGTTCGAACTCTCGCGCAGCAAGTACCCACAGGCCAAGATTTTCGGCATCACGACCAGCTTGGCCGTGATGAAAATCAACACCGACCTGGGTTACGAACCGGTTACTTTTTCGGAGCTGACCAGCAGCGAAGACTTCTGGAAAGGCTGCAAAAGCTGCAAAAACTACGGCATCCTCATGGAGAACGAGCGCAAGCTGTGTCTGTGCACCGGCATGCTCTACGACACTGCTGAGAAGCTGGTGCAGGTTCAGGTGCCTGATTTCGCGACTCTCACTCCTGCTTTGCCCCTCCCCCTCGACCCTGCTTCTGACCCTGAAACTGATTCTGCACTGTAATAATGAAGAAAAAAGCCATTCTCGCCTATAGCGGCGGCCTCGACACCTCGTTTTGCGCCGTGTATCTGTCGCGCGACCTCGACCTGGAAGTGCACACGGTAATCGTCAACTCCGGCGGCTTCACGGCCGAAGAACTAACCGCCATCGAGAAGCGCGCCTACGAATTGGGTTCGGTGAAGCACGAGGTGATTGATGTAACCACGCGTTTTTATCAGGATTGCCTGCGCTACCTGCTGTTTGGCAACGTGCTGAAAAACGACACGTACCCACTGAGTGTGAGCGCCGAGCGTATGTTTCAGTCGCTGGCCATTGCCGAGTATGCCCGCGCCAATGAGGCCGATTACATCGTGCACGGCAGCACCGGCGCCGGCAACGACCAGGTACGTTTCGACGTGGCTTTCTCGGTCATTTCACCTAAAACAGAGATTCTGACGCCCATCCGCGACCTGAAACTGTCGCGCCAGGCCGAGATTGAATACCTGCAAAAAGCAGGATTCGAAATGAGCTGGGAGAAAGCTAAATACTCCATTAACAAGGGCATCTGGGGCACCAGTGTGGGCGGCGTCGAAACACTGACTTCGCATGAAGCCCTGCCCGAAAGCGCCTATCCGTCGCAATTGCAGCGGCAGGATTCGGAGCGCGTGGAAATCACCTTTGAAAAAGGCGAGCCCGTGGCCCTGAATGGCGAAACTATGGACCCCATAACGCTTATACAGAAGCTAAACGAGCTGGGCTCGGCCTTCGCCATCGGCCGCGACACGCATGTGGGCGATACTATTCTGGGCATTAAGGGCCGGGTAGGGTTTGAGGCGCCCGCGCCGCTGATTCTCATCAAGGCGCACCACCTGCTGGAAAAGCACACCAGCACCCGTTGGCAGCTGCTGCACAAGGACTACATCGCTAACTGGTACGGCACGCTGCTGCACGAGGCCCAGTACCTCGACCCGGTGATGCGCGACATGGAAGCCTTTCTGGAATCATCGCAGCAGCATGTTTCAGGCAAGGTGTTCGTGCAGCTCAAGCCCTACCAATTCAACTTGCTCGGCATCGAGTCGAAATACGATATGATGCAGTCGAAAGTGGCCACATACGGCGAGGAAAACAACGCCTGGGATGCCCGCGACGCCCGGGGCTTCATCAAGATTTTCGGCAACCAACTGAAAATTAGCGCCAGCCTGCACGATGAAATTTAAGGCCGGCATCGTAGGCGGGGCCGGCTACACGGCCGGCGAGCTAATTCGCATTCTGCTGCACCACGAATTCGTGGAGCTGGGAGGCATTGTGAGTTCGTCGAACACGGGCAACCCGGTGCACCAAGTGCACGACGATTTGGTGGGCGAAACCGACCTGACTTTCGCCTCCGAGTTGGCCGGCGATGAGGACGTGGTGTTTCTGTGCCTGGGCCACGGCAATTCCAAAGCCTGGCTGCACAAAAACACCCTGCCCGAAACCACGCACGTCATCGATTTGAGCAACGATTTCCGCCTGACCGCCGATGCCAAGTTTGCAGGCCGCGAGTTCATCTACGGCCTGCCGGAGCTGAACAGAAGCCGCATCCTGCAAGCCCAGAGCATTGCCAATCCTGGCTGCTTCGCTACGGCCATCCAGCTAGCGCTGCTGCCGTTGGCCGCCGCGGGTAAGCTCACCGAAGACATTCACGTTTCGGCCATTACCGGCTCGACTGGTGCGGGCCAGGGCCTGTCGGAAACGGTGCATTTCTCGTGGCGCACCAACAACGTATCCATTTACAAGCCCTTCACGCACCAGCACCTCGGCGAAATAGGCGAGAGCCTGGCGCAGCTGCAGCCGCAATTGGATTCTGAGATTCACTTCATCCCCTACCGTGGCAATTTTTCGCGGGGCATTTTCGCCAGCGTCTACACGCCCTCAGATTTGACGCAGGACGAGGCACGGGAGCTGTATCGGAATTTCTACGCCGACGCACCGTTCACCACGGTTTCGGACAAGGAGATTCATTTGAAGCAGGTGGTGAATACCAACAAATGCCTACTACACGTGCAGAAACAGGGCAAGCAATTATTAATTACTTCGGTGATTGATAATCTGGTGAAAGGCGCGTCGGGGCAGGCGGTTCAGAATATGAATCTGCTGTTTGGCCTGCCGGAAACGACGGGGCTCAATCTCAAATCGGCCATTTTTTAATTCCCAATCGCCTGTTATGCTGAGCTTGCGAAGCATCCTCTCGCCGCCGAACAATTCGTTGTAACGTGATAGGATGCTTCGCAAGCTCAGCATGACAAACGCCTCTGAGTTCTAAGCTCTAACATCTAACCTCTATTTCACATGGAGCTTTTCAACGTTTATCCCCTCGTCAACATCACGCCTGTGCGCGCACTCGGCGCAAAACTCTGGGACGACAAGGGCCAGGAGTACCTGGATTTTTACGGCGGCCACGCCGTGATTTCCATCGGACATAGCCACCCGCACTATGTGCAGCGCCTCACGGAGCAGTTGCAAAACATTGGCTTCTACTCCAACTCGGTGCAGATTCCGATTCAGCGCGAACTGGCCGAGAAGCTGGGCCGCGTTTCGGGCTACCCGGATTACTCGCTGTTTCTGTGCAACTCCGGGGCCGAGGCTAATGAGAATGCGCTGAAGCTGGCCTCGTTCCACACCGGCAAAAAGCGGGTCATCGCCTTCCGGGGGGCGTTTCACGGCCGTACTTCGGGCGCGGTTGCGGCAACGGACAACCCCAAAATCGTGGCTCCCTTCAACGCCGACCACGCCATCTCCTTCGTCGAGTACGACCTGAAGGCAGTGGCCGAAATCCTGCGCGGCGGTGATGTCTGCGCCGTGATTATTGAGCCGATTCAGGGCGTGGGCGGCATCATCATGCCTTCCGATGATTTTCTGCAGGGCCTTTCGCTGCTGTGCGGCGCGCACAACGCCCTACTGATTGCCGACGAGGTGCAGAGCGGCTATGGTCGCAGCGGCAAGTTTTTCGCTCACCAGCACGCCGGCATTCGGCCCGATATCATTTCCGTGGCCAAGGGCATGGGCAACGGCTTCCCCATCGGCGGCATCCTGATTGCGCCTACTCTAAAGGCTTCCTATGGCCTGCTCGGCACCACTTTCGGTGGCAACCATTTGGCCTGCGCCGCTGCCCTGGCCGTGCTCGAAGTCATCGAAGACGAAAACCTGCTGGGCCACGCCACCGAGCTGGGCGACTACCTGCGCACGGAGTTGCTGGCCCACGCGGGCGCCGAAGAAATTCGCGGCCGCGGTCTGATGGTGGGAATCAAATACGACTTCCCCATCAAGGACCTGCGTGATAAGCTACTGACGGAGCACCACATTTTCGTGGGCAATGCTTCGGACCCCACGGTGTTGCGACTGCTGCCGCCGCTGAACATCACGAAGGCGGAGGTTGACCGGTTTTTGCAGGCGCTGTATGTGCTGACCCCACCCCCTAGCCCCCTCCCCGGTGGGGAGAGGGAACTAGTTTCTAAGGCTAGAATTTAGTTTTCACTTCAAATTTTCATCCACACCTTACCAACTGGTTTCTAGCCCTAAAAACTAGGAACTAGTTCCCCCGCCCCACCGGGGAGGGGGCTAGGGGGTGGGGTTACCCATATGAACCAAGTAAAACTCATCCTCGAAGACGGCACCTCCATCTCCGGCGAATCCTTCGGCGCCTTCACCTCCGCCGCCGGCGAAGTCGTATTCAGCACGGCCATGACGGGCTATCCCGAAAACCTCACCGACCCGTCCTTCGCCGGCCAGATTCTGGTGCTCACCACCCCCATGGTGGGTAACTACGGCGTGCCCGGTGAGGAGCTTTACGAGTCGATTTCCAGGATTTTCGAGTCCGACAAAATCCATATTGCCGGGCTGGTGGTGAACTACTACTCCGAGGAGCACAGCCACTGGAACGCCGCCAAAAGCCTCGGCGACTGGCTGAAGGAGTACAACATTCCTGGCATCTGCGGCGTCGATACCCGCATGCTCACCAAGAAGCTGCGCGAGAAAGGCGCCATGCTGGGCAAAATCGTGGCCGAAACCGACGTGCCCTTCCACGACCCCAACCTCGACAACTTGGTGGCGCAGGTGAGCCAGCCCGGCGTGGAGCACTTCGGCAGCGGCCAGCACAAAATCGTGCTGGTGGATTGCGGCACCAAAACCAACATCATCCGCTGCTTCTTGGAGCGCGACGTGGAGCTGATTCGCGTGCCCTGGGACTACGATTTCACGACCCTCGACTACGACGGCCTGTTCCTGAGCAATGGCCCCGGCGACCCCAAAATGTGCGAACCCACAATCCGGCACCTGCAAAAGGCCCTGGCCCAGGACAAGCCCATTTTCGGCATCTGCCTGGGCAGCCAACTCATGGGCCTGGCGGCGGGCGGCGACACCTTCAAGCTGAAATACGGCCACCGCAGCCACAACCAGCCCGTGAAGCTCACCGGCACCCAGCGCTGCTACATCACCAGCCAGAACCACGGCTTCGCGGTGGACACCGAAACCCTACCCGCCGAATGGCAGATGCTGTTCGAGAACCTGAACGACGGCACTTGCGAAGGCATTAAGCACACGTCCAAGCCGTTCTTCTCCACCCAGTTTCACCCCGAGGCCGCTGGCGGCCCGGAGGATACGGAGTTTCTGTTTGATGACTTTTTGAAAGCGGTGGTGGAGTATAAAAGAACGACGAAATAAGTACGGCCGAAAAAGAACGTCATGCTGAGCGGAGCGCAGCGAAGTCGAAGCATCTCTACCGCTTCGTTGAATTCCCAATTTTGAGTTTAACAATGAACGCTCAAGAATATAAACGACGGAGAGAAGGATGGAATGTTCTCGACTTCAGCACGCTCGACGTAACGCGGAAATATCTTGCTGAAAGTGGCCGAATACAATTGGCAGAAAGCATCAATAATATTCTGGCTAACAATGGAATCGATAAACCAGACTTACACAATAGCATCGCCGGTCAGCAAGCGGATTATTACACCGTCAATCTGCCTTTCGAAGATGTGAAATCAATTGTCTGGATGTTTGGCGATATGGAAGTTGGCGCACTTGATGATGATTATGGAACAACTCCTGCTGCATCGTTTCATGCTTCAATGTTGGATAAATGGAATGAGTTGATTCTCCATCAAGGTGGCGATGGCGCTTAATCAGGTTTGATATGACGTTCAAAATAAACCCAATATGTACGTCTACATCCTGACTAATCAAACCCAAACCGTTTTGTACATCGGCGTCACCAACGACCTCAAGCGGCGACTTTACGAGCACAGCAGCGGCCGGGGCGACGCAGGGAAATTTACCGGAAGGTATCAGGCTGATTTGCTGGTGTACTTTGAAATAGCGCCCGATGCAACGCAGGCCATTGCGCGGGAAAAGCAGTTGAAAGGCTGGACGCGGCGGAAGAAAGATGCGCTGATTAGTGCGTTTAATCCGACTTGGAAAGCCATTGATTTAGAGACATGGGAAGGCTGACCCCTACGAATTCAACGAAGCGGTAGAGATGTTTCGACTCCGCTGCGCTCCGCTCAACATGACGTTCTGATTGCTCCTGTCAATCTGTTACCCAACCCTTAGAATGAACAAACCCAACAAAGTACTCATCCTTGGTTCCGGCGCGCTGAAAATTGGCGAGGCCGGGGAGTTCGATTATTCCGGCTCGCAGGCCCTCAAGGCGCTGAAGGAGGAAGGCATCCGCACCATCCTCATCAACCCCAACATTGCCACCGTGCAGACCTCCGACGGCATGGCCGACGACGTGTACTTCCTGCCCGTGACGCCCTACTTCGTGGAGGAAGTCATCAAAAAGGAGCGACCCGATGGCATTCTGGTGGCCTTTGGCGGCCAGACGGCCCTGAATTGCGCCGTGGCCCTGTACCGCGCCGGCGTGTTCGAGCAGTACAACGTGCAGGTGCTGGGCACGCCCGTGCAGAGCATCATCGACACCGAGGACCGGGAGATTTTCAAGGTCAAGCTCGACCAGATTGGCGTGCTCTCGGCCCGCAGCGTGGCCTGCACCAGCATGGCCGAGGCCCTGGCCGCCAGCGAAACCATCGGCTTCCCCATCATCGTGCGGGCCGCGTTTGCGCTGGGCGGGCTGGGCAGTGGCTTCGCCAACAACATGGACGAGCTGCGGGCCCTGGCCCGGCAGGCGTTCACGACTTCGGACCAGATTCTGGTGGAAGAATCGCTGAAGGGCTGGAAGGAAGTGGAGTACGAAGTGGTGCGCGACCAGTTTGATAACTGCATCACGGTCTGCAACATGGAGAACTTCGACCCCATCGGCATCCACACCGGCGAGAGCATCGTGGTGGCCCCGTCGCAGACGCTGAGCAACCGCGAGTATCACAAGCTGCGCAGCATCGGCATCAAAACCATCCGGCACCTGGGCATCGTGGGCGAGTGCAACATTCAGTACGCCCTAGACCCCGTTTCCGAAGATTACCGCGTGATTGAGGTGAATGCGCGCCTCTCGCGCTCGTCGGCGCTGGCCTCGAAAGCGACGGGCTACCCGCTGGCCTTCGTGGCCGCCAAGCTGAGTTTGGGCTACTCGCTGGCCGAGCTGAAGAACAGCGTGACGCAGACGACGTCGGCCTTTTTCGAGCCCGCCCTCGACTACGTGGTGGTGAAGCTGCCGCGCTGGGACCTGGGCAAATTCTCGGGCGTGAACCGCCAGATTGGCTCGGCCATGAAGAGCGTGGGCGAGGTGATGGCGATAGGAAAATCCTTCGAGGAAGCCATTCAGAAGGGCCTGCGCATGCTCGATACCGGCAAGCGCGGCTTCGTGGCCAACCGGCCCGAAAACATCGAAAAAGACACGATTGATAAGCTCCTGAGCGAGCCGAACGAGGAGCGCATCTTCGCCATCAACAACGCCTTCGAGGCCGGCTACACGCTGGAGCAGGTACACCAGTTGACGAAGATTGACCACTGGTTTTTGCAGCGCCTGTTCACCATTTTCGAGTTGGGCCAGCGGCTGGCCGCCGGCCGCGCCGTGGGCCTGGATTCGTTGGAAACTAAGTTGTTGCGCGATGTGAAGAAAGCCGGTTTCTCGGACCAGCAGATTGCCGTGCAGCTGCTGGGCGAGGGCGATGTGAAGGCCGACGAGCTGCGCGTGCGCGCCCGCCGCAAGGCCCTGGGCGTGCTGCCCGTGGTGAAGCAGATTGACACGCTGGCGGCCGAGTTTCCGGCCAAAACCAACTACCTCTACACCACCTACCACGGCACCGAAAACGACCTGGACCGCGAAACCGCGAAGTCCATCGTGGTGCTGGGCTCGGGCGTGTACCGCATCGGCTCGTCGGTCGAGTTCGACTGGTGCGGCGTGCAGGCCGTGCAAACGGCCGCTGAGGAGGGCTACAAAACCATCCTCATCAACTACAACCCCGAAACCGTTTCGACCGATTACGACGTGAGCGACCGGCTCTACTTCGAGGAACTGAGCTTCGAGCGGGTGATGGACATTCTGGATTTCGAGCAGCCCGGCGGCGTGATTCTGAGCACCGGCGGCCAGATTCCCAACAACTTAGCTACCCGCCTCGAAGAAGCCCACGCGCCCATTCTGGGCACCACGGCGGCGCATATTGATGAGGCCGAGAACCGCCACAAGTTCAGCAGCATCATGGACGAGCTGGGCATTGCGCAACCCCGCTGGAAGGAGCTGACCTCGCTGGAGGCCATGAATGAGTTCGTGCGGGAAGTGGGCTACCCGGTGCTTGTCCGGCCGAGCTACGTGCTGTCGGGCGCGGCCATGAACGTGGTTTCTAACACCTTCGAGTTGGAAGAATTCCTGAAAGCGGCCAAGGAAGTCAGCGCCGAATACCCGGTGGTGGTGTCCGAATTCATGCAGGAAGCCAAGGAAATCGAGCTGGACGCGGTGGCTGACAAGGGCGAAATCGTGAGCTACGCCATTTCCGAGCACGTCGAGTTTGCCGGCGTACACTCCGGTGACGCCACCATGTACTACCCGCCCCAAAAGGTGTACGTAGGCACCATCCGCAAGCTCAAAATCATTGCCGAAAAGGTGGCCAAGCGCTACGAAATCAGCGGCCCGTTCAACATCCAGTTCCTGGAAAAAGACGGCGCCATCAGCGTGATTGAGTGCAACCTGCGCGCCTCGCGCAGCTACCCTTTCGTGTCGAAAATCTCGGGTAACAACCTCATCAAAAAGGCCACCCAAGTGCTGCTGGGCAAACAAGTAGCCCGCGACGAAAGCGAGCGGGTCTACGACCTGCCCTTCGTGGGCGTGAAGGCCCCGCAGTTCTCCTTCACCCGCCTGCCCGGCGCCGACCCGGTGATGCGCGTCGACATGGTGAGCACCGGCGAAGTGGGCTGCCTGGGCGACACCGCCGAGGAAGCCCTGTTGAAATCGATGCTGAGCGTGGGCTATAAAATCCCCGCGAAAACGGTGCTCATTTCCGGCGGCCCCATCCAATCGAAAGTGGCACTACTCTCCGCCACCGAGCTGCTGGTGAAGCGCGGCTACCAGATTTACGCCACCCAAGGCACCCACCGCTTCTTCGCCGAAAACAACGTGCCCTCAAGCCTCCTTTTCTGGCCCGACGACATGCAGGAACCCAACGTGGTGACGTATCTAAAGGAAAAGAAAATCGACCTGGTAATTAACATCCCGAAAAACCTCTCGAAAGGCGAGCTGGACAACGACTACAAAATCCGCCGCACCGCCGTGGATTCCGGCGTGCCGTTGCTGACAAATGCGCGGCTGGCGCGGGCGTTTATCCAGGCCTTCTGCACGCTGGAGATGAAGGATTTGAAGATAAAGAGCTGGAATGAGTATAAGGCGATGTAGCGCGGGCTTTGTAGTACGCGTATAATTCAACATTATGCAAAGCACAGATTTGCCGGAGCGCTGGAAACTGAAGCTCCAAGAGTATCTGGTTGCGAAAGGAAGCACTAAGCCCGAAAAGCTTAGTGCTTCTGAATTCTCGTCAGAAACTTCTGTCAACATCCGATTTGAAGATGATTCGCATGTCGAATACAGATACGCTTTTGTAATTAAAGCGCCTGAGTTTCGAGAAGTCGCCGTTTTCACAGAGCACTGCGGCTATCACATCTTCCCGCTTTACGATGGACTAGAATTAATTATTACTTCGAACTGAAAATAATGCAGCCTTACCCTGACCCCGAGCCAAGAAGTTTCGCGCAATGGTGCAGGGATTTGGGAATAACCAGTGAAGGAAGAATTTGGCCAGACAATCAGATTATGACTTATCTGGAATTCTGCTATCTACCTGAAACAACGCTTAGAAAGGTTAGCGAGGGTAATTTATATGGTTCTTGGCGGCAGTACGGCGACATATACGGTGAAGCCAGAACGGTCAAAGAATGGCTGGATGATATTGGCTGGCATATTGTTGAACCGACCGAAGACGATTTGAAAGACCTGAATTTATTCCTAGGTCATGATGAATTCTGGGAATGGAGTAGTGGCAGAATAGAACAAGACGCCAAGGACTCGGAAGGAATCAGTCTGTTTGAAAAGATAAAAAACCTCTTCGCCAAGAAGTAAATTTTGACTTCAGCAACTCGCGGACTCTCGAAGTCCACGCTACACCTCACTATGAAAAACTTCACCTCCTTCGCCGATGCGGGCGACTACAAAGCCCTGTTGCAGCAAGCCCTGGCAATTAAGGCCAACCCCTACGGCCACCTGCACATCGGGCGTAGCAAGACGAACACACGGCTGCCCCTGAAACCGAAGAAGCCCCCGATGTATGAATGCCAAGGGCTTTGAAGAAGGCAAGGCACCCAATTCTCGGTAAGCTGATTGCAAGTGGTGCTACGAAGCAGTTAGAGCAACTTATGATTCAGAGCCAATCATTTGAAAGTACATCCGATGTGTAAAGTCAGATTATTTAAGTCGGCGTATTATATTTTATTACATATATAATGATTTTATTCTTTACTTTTCGAGTATACCTTGCGCTGGCAACGCATGAAGGCAGTTAATTGGGTGTCGCGTTAATGGCATTGCTAGTTTGCAACTACTCCGGGCACCTGGGTTAGCAACTGAACTTCTTTTTCACCCTTTTTACCTTTCCTACGCATGAAAACAATCACTCTCTTTCTTGCGGCCTGCGTGGCATCGGCAGCAGCTTTCGGCCAAGGCAGCACCGGCGTACAAGGCCATTATGAGCAGGACGCTTTTATTGGCCCGGACAACCTGAAAATGACAGGGCAAAACGTGACGTTGGTCAGCGACCCCAAACTGACCAACGTGGTTTGGATAGAACATCTGCTGCCCGGCGGCCGGCTAAAGGCAATAGTCCACACCAAAGGGGACGAAAAAGTCATCTATGCCATTCCAGCGCAGAGAGATGGTGCTTACCAGGTTGACATGGGCTGCGTGGTGTATGACCTGGAGGATAAAAAAATTGTTATATCCTTAAACAACAAGGATAATTGCTATGGCATGAAGCAGAGCGACTACGACAGCGGGGTGGCCATTACCAACGGCCAGATAAAAGCCGGCGGCGTGGAAATTAGCGGTAAGAAAGGCATTAAGCCCCCTGGTGCTCAAATAGGTAATGGTGGCATCAAAGTCAATACCAAAGCGGTGATGGCGGGCGTGCAATACATTGGCCACAAGCCCGGCGCAAAATCCAGCAGCTCGGATGACTAAAACGTTGTTGAAAAAGTAATCCAATTGGCTTGTGCGGTCAGATTAACGACGGCACAAGCCAGTTTTCGTATTAATCAAGATGAAAAACTTCACCTCCTTCGCCGATGCGGGCGACTATAAAGCCCTGTTGCAGCAAGCCCTGGAAATCAAGGCCAATTCCTACGGCTACCAGCACATCGGGCGCAACAAAACCGTCGGCCTCATCTTCTTCAACCCCAGCCTGCGCACCCGCCTCAGCTCGGTGAAGGCGGCCTACAACCTGGGCGCGCAAGCTTGGGTGCTGAACGCCGGAGCCGACTCCTGGACCCTGGAAATGGCCGACGGTGCGGTGATGAACGGCGGCACCCAGGAGCACATCAAGGACGCCATCGCGGTGATGAGCCAGTACTGCGACGTGCTGGGCGTGCGCACGTTTCCTACCCTCAAAGACAAGGCCGAGGACTACGGTGAGGTCGTGTTCAACAAGATTCTGCAATATGCTACGGTGCCCGTTATCAGCCTGGAAAGCGCCACGCTGCACCCGCTGCAGTCTTTCGCCGACCTCATCACGGTGGCCGAAACCAAGCAGAAGGAGCGCGTGAAAGTGGTGCTCACCTGGGCGCCGCACGTGCGCGCCCTGCCCCAGTGCGTGCCCAATTCCTTCTGCGACTGGTTCTCGGAAATCGATTGGGTCGACTTCGTCATCACCCACCCGGAAGGCTACGAGTTGGACCCCAAGTTCACCAAAGGCGCCCGCATCGAATACGACCAGAAGAAAGCCCTGGAAGGTGCCGACTACGTGCAGGCCAAAAACTGGAGCAGCTACCGCGACTACGGCCAGGTGCTCGGCAACGACCCCGCCTGGATGCTCACCCCTGACCACATGGCCCTCACCGACAGCGCCAAATTCCTGCACTGCCTGCCCGTGCGCCGCAACGTGGAAGTGTCCGACGCCGTGCTCGACGCGCCCGGCTCGCTCATCATCCAAGAAGCCGGCAACCGCACTATTTCTATGCAAACCGTGCTGCATGAGCTGCTGAAGTAAGCAACTCATGTGTTAGTGTAAGAAGGCCCCGCAGAAACAAGCTCTGCGGGGCCTTATTCGGTTTAGGCAATTTCATAAAGACTGCGGCCACAAAGCCTGTGCAACCTGACCTATCGCGTGGCAAAGAAAAAGCCCCAACCTGTTTCCAGATTGGGGCTTTTTGCTGTGATCCCGCTGGGATTCGAACCCAGGACCCGTACATTAAAAGTGTACTGCTCTACCAGCTGAGCTACAGAATCGGTACCTTGTACCTTGGAAGGGCGTTTCCTTCTTTGGTGGCACAAAAGTAGTACGGCCTTCCGGATTACACAACTCTGCCTGCAAAAAAAGTCTTCTCTCCTTATCGTGCGCGCCCTTTTTCTCCTCTTAATCATCCTGCCTTTCTGCAGCTTGGGTGCAAAACCTGGAGCAAAAAAAAAAATAACCACTGCAGCTTCTGCCATCACTCCAGCACCTGCCCAAGCCGATTCATTGTTTGCTGTTGGCCGATATGCGGCAGCTTTTCCCGGCTATCGGGAGCTGGTGTGGCAAAAGAAGCGTGCCTCGCCCGAGTTGCTGTTAAAAATGGCCTATGCTCAGCAGCAGCTAGGCCACTACCCGGCCGCGCTGCTCTACCTAAGCATGGCCCAGGCGCGGCAGCCGCGGGTGCGTACCTGGCAGCAGCTGGCTTCGCTGGCCGCCCAGCACCGGCTGGTGGGCTATCCCAATACCTGGCAGCAGGAGCTGCGGGTGCAGGCCCAGCGCTATTACTACCCGGGGCTGCAGGTGTTGTTAGCAGGGGCTGTGGTGGCCGCCGTGGGGTTGCTGTTGCGCCGCCGGGGACGCGGTCCCTGGGTGGCTTTCGCTGCTTACCTGGTGTTGCTGGCGGCGTACCTGCACCTGCTTCGCCCGGCGCCGGCGGGGCTGGTGTCGCGGGCGGGTGCTGCCCTCATGGCCGGGCCAGGAGCCAGCTCCGCTTGGCTAAGCACGGCTGCGCTCGGCGACCGCCTGCCCGTGCTGGGGCGCGAAGACATCTGGTACCGCGTGCAGTGGCAGCAGCGCGTAGCCTATGTGCGCGCCACCGACCTGCTAGTGGTAGAGTAGAGGCTTGGCAGGTTGCACTGAAAAGCAGGTTGATAGGGGCGCCTGCTACCGCTCAAGCCCACTTACCAAGCCCGGCCTCCACTATTCTACCACTCCACGAACCCACTACTCCGCTGCCAGGCCTATTTTTGCGCTATGCCCACCGCTCTCTCCCTTACTGGTCTGTACTTATACCCTGTGAAATCGCTCGGAGGCTACGCCGTGGCCGAAGCCGAAGTCACGGCCCGCGGCCTGCGCCACGACCGCCGCTGGCTGCTTGTAGACGAGCGTAACCGCTTCCTGACGCAGCGGCAGCACCCGGAGTTGGCGTTGTTGACGTTGGCCCCGGCTTACAACGGCTTCCTGATTTCGCATAAGCAACGGCCCGAGCTGCTGCCGCTGTTCATTCCTTTTGCCGCGCAGCCCGACCGCACCCTGTTCGTGACGGTGTGGGACGATATTCTGTGGGCCTGGCGCGGGGCGACTGAGGCCGACGAGTGGCTAAGCGAAGCCCTGGGCCGCCCCTGCCGCCTGGTGTACATGTCGGACATGGTGCGGCGCGATGTAGAGCCGGAGTTTAACCCCGACGGCCAGCTGGTGAGCTTTGCCGATGGCTACCCCTTCCTGCTGGCTGGTGAGGCCGCCCTGGCCGACCTCAATACCCGCCTAACTGAGCCCGTGCCGATGAACCGCTTCCGGCCCAACCTGATATTTGGCGGCGGCCACGCGTACGAAGACGATACCTGGGAGAAGTTCCAGATTGGCGACGTGACGTTTCGGGCCGTGCGGGGCTGCGGGCGCTGCGTACTCACCACCATCGACCAGCAAACGGCGCAGAAGAACCCGTTGGGCGACCCGCTGCGCACGCTGGCTACTTACCGCAAGACTGAAAACAGCACCCTGTTTGGCCAGAACGTAACCGGGCCCGGCCGCGGCCACCTGCGGGTAGGGGATGCCGTGACGGTACTAAGCCGCAAGTAGCGCCCGGCCACTACCCAGGCAGCAAGCAACTCCCGCCGCACCGGCCGCGTTGGAAGATGCCGCGCCCGCTTTCGGCCGCGCTATTTGTGTAATGGAACTGGATTACCTGCTCGATTTTATGGCCCGGCTGGCGGCCAACAACACCACTGCCTGGATGGCAGAGCACCGCCCCGACTACCAACGGGCCCGCGCCGCCTGCACCGAGCTGGTGCGCCAGGTGCTGGCCCGCGTGGCAACTACTGATGCCGACCTGGCCGACCTCATGCCCAGCGATGTGATGTTCCGCCTTCACAAAAACGACCGCAGCCAGCGCGACCCCGAGCCTTACAAGCGCCGCATGGGCGCTGGCCTGAAGCAAGGTGGCCGCCATGCCCCGCGGGCGGGCTACTTCATCGCCATTCAGCCGGAAGGGCGCAGTTGGCTGGGCGCCGGCACCTGGTGGCCTACTGCGGAAATGCTGGGCGCCATCCGGCAGGAAATCCACTACAACCCTGACGAATTTCATCGGCTGCGGCAGGCGCCGGAGCTGCTGCACCACTTCCCGACGGGGCTCGATACTACGGGACCGCAGCTCACACGCCCGCCGCGGGGCTACGCTGCCACCGACCCCGATGTCGCCTGGCTTAAGCTAAAGACGTTCGGAGCAGGGAAATTTTACGCCGATGATGCAGTATTAGCCTCGGGCTTCGTGGACCAACTGGTAGCCGACATTGCGGCGGCAAGGCCACTGGTTGATTTCTTCAACGAAGCACTGTGAGGCGTTGGGCGTTGGGCGTTGGAATAAATAAAAAAGAACGTCATGCTGAGCTTGTCGAAGCATCTCTACCGCGTAACTAATCCTTCGATTGAGTTTACTGCGGCGGCAGAAATGCTTCGACAAGCTCAGCATGACGTTGTGTTTAATCCGTCAGCGTTTAAATCAGTCCCTTAAAACAGGCCGTACAGCGTATTATCAATCTTCTCGATAATAGTACCCAGGTCTTCAGGGTTGCGCACGTAGTCGAGTTCGTTCACGTCGATGATGAGGCTACGGCCAGCGCTGTAGGTGCCAATCCACTTTTCGTAGTGCTCGTTGAGGTTTTTGAGGTACTCGATGCTGATGGTATTCTCGTAGTCGCGGCCGCGCTTATCAATCTGGCCGATGAGCTTGGGCAGGTCGGCGCGCAGGTAGAGCAGCAGGTCGGGCGGGGCCACGAGGTCGACCATCGACTCGAACAGGGCGTAGTAGTTGTTGTAGTCGCGGGTTTCGAGCAGGCCCGACTCGTGCAGGTTGGCCGCGAAGATGTGGGCATCCTCGTAGATGGTGCGGTCCTGGATGATGCCCTTGCCGGACTTCTGCAACTCCTTGATGAGTTGCGTCTGGCGAAAGCGGCCGTTCAGGAAGTACACCTGGAGGTGGAAGGCCCAGCGGGGCATGTCGTGGTAAAAATCCTTCAGGTAAGGATTGTCATCAACGTCTTCCAAAAAAACTTCCCAGCGGAAATGTTGAGCTAACTTGTGGGCCAGCGTGGTTTTACCGGCCCCGATGTTGCCGACAATGGCAATGTGCATGTGCTGCGAACGAAAAAGGTACTAAATAGCAGAACCCCAAAGATAGTAGCCCATGGCTGTTGGGCAGCAGACTGATAAACCTTTTTGCTGCAGTTGAATTGTATTGATTATTAACTGAATTATTCCGTTTATGGTCGTAACCGATACCCAACCTGTTCTTGTGGTGGCTGACCGTTACGGTGCGCCACTGGCCGACTTTTACTACCTCGCCGAAGGTGCGATGCTTTACGTGCATTGGCACGGCAACCTGACGGCCGAGGAAGTAGTGCGGGCCGTGAGCGAGGGCTCGAAACTGCTAGGTGCGTATTCCTACTCGCGGGTGCTGAACGACAAGCGCGACACCAGCGGCGACTGGAGCGATGCCCTGCCCTGGCTCGAATACGAGTGGCTGCCGCAGGCAGTAACCCGTGGCGTCCGGGCCATTGCGTACCTGCTCTCGCCCGATTTGGAATCGCAGATAGTAAGCCAGGAATTTATGGATGCTATCAGCCGGCAGCTGCACACCGCCCTCTTTCTGCAGGAAGAGCCGGCGCGGCAATGGCTGCTCCTGCAGCAATAGGGTCGTCGAGGCCCCGTTACTCGGAGAAGGCTTTCAGGCCGCGGGGGCTACGCAGGGTGCGGAATTCGCCCCGAAAGGCCCGGGTGCGCAGGCGCTCTTCAAGGCTGGTTGAGGCGGGCCCGCGGTTGACCATAGGGCGGCGTTCCACTGGCAACCCTCGGCGCGGGTGGCCAACACGAATCGCTCGCAGGTTTCGGGCAGCTGCTCGGCCCGGGCTTGCCCAAGGCCGATAGTGATTGGGAGCAGGTGCTGCTGCACCGGGTCGTTTTCGGTGGGGCCAGCGGTGGCTTGGACCGCGGCGGGCCGGTGGGTCGTGAGGCGGGCCCCAACGAGGTCGCCGTACCGGGGCGTAGCAGCCAGTGTGCCAAGGAACATAGTATGGCGGTGGGTTTCATTCAGATTAAGCAGAGAAAAGAGCCGAATGCGACGTGTTAACGCAAAGAGCTAGCCAGCCGTATCAGGGTGAGCCGGCCGTTTTCGGTTTTTTCGCCGCAATTTCGTGTTTTACCGCTAGTATGACTTCTGACGCTCCCGCCGCGCCGCCGCGCATCGAGCCCGCCACGCTCACCGACATTCCCACCATTATTCGGCTGGCCGAGGCCACCTGGGAGCCTACCTACCGCTTCATCATTTCGGAGGAGCAGCTGGAATACATGTACCGGGTGATTTACTCGCCGGCCGCCCTGAAGCGGCAGATGGCGGAGCAACAGCACCAGTTTTTGGTGGCCTACGTGGAAGGTGAGCCGGCCGGCTTTGCCTCGTTTTCGCCGCAACCCGCCGAGGCCGGGGCCGACGGTGCCACCGGCTACAAGCTGCACAAGATTTACGTGCTGCCCACCCGCCAGGGCCAGGGCCTGGGCCAGCACCTCATCGAAGCCGTGGAAAACGCCACCCGCACCGCCGGCGGCCACTACCTCGACCTGAACGTGAACCGCTACAACCCGGCCATTGCCTTCTACGAGCGGCGCGGCTTCGTGCGCCAGCGCGAGGTAGACGTGCCCATCGGCCCGTATTTCATGAACGATTACATCATGCGGAAAGCGCTGTAGTTTGTCATCCTGAGCTTGCGAAGGACCTAATCATGCGAGAACTGCCTGTGCTAGCGTGACAAGATTCTTCGCAAGCTCAGGATGACAATCACCAATCAAAACACCCCATTCAAAACCCAACCCTCCAACATGGCCATCAAACTCACCGTCCTCTCTAATGGCTCCCTCCGCGTAGAGGGTGAAAACATCGAACTAGTGGACGCCCAGGGCCAGCCCTACGGCCTCGGCGGCCGCGAGCGCATCAGCATCTGCCGTTGCGGGCTCTCCAAGCAGAAGCCGTTCTGCGACGGCTCGCACAAGGGCCACTTCGAGCACGATGCTACAGCCTTTGACTTGCCCGCGCCCAAACCGGCTTTGTAAGCAGCACTAAAGCACAAAAAGCCCGTTGAACTGTTGTTCAGCGGGCTTTTTGTGCTTTACCTATTCGAGGTAGGGTGCGGGGCTTGCCCCCGCACGTCGTTGAACGACTTGCGGCTGAATCGTTCAACGACGGGCGGGGGCAAGCCCCGCACCCTACTCCACCACCAACCGGTGGGTGAGCTCGCCGCAACGCACCAAGTAGGTGCCGGCGGGCAGCCCGCGCAGGTCCAGCACGGCCTCGGCGCCAACTGGTGCGGGGTACTGGCGCACCAGCCGGCCCAGCGCATCGCTCAGCGTCAAGGGCTGGCGGGCGGTGCCAGCGGGCAGGCGCAGCGTGGCCGTGCCGTGGGCCGGGTTGGGGAAGATTTGAGCGGCGGGCGTGGCGGCCGTGGCTTTGGTGGCCAGGGGTGCGCTGGGGTTGTAGATGCCAAAACCCACCATAGCCTTGCTGCTGTCGCCGGTGGCACCGAAAGAACCATGAACGTATATTTTACCAGTTGACCCAATGACCAGATTGTCCACATAGTCGTTCGTGCCGCTGCCCAGCGGGCTCCAAGCCGTGCCGTTCCACTGGGCCACGTTGTTGGCCGCCACGCCGCCAGCCTGTGCGAAGAAGCCGCCCGCGTACACGTCCCCGTTGCCGGCCACCGCCAGCGTGAGAATAGCGCTGCTCAAGCCGCTGTAATTCACGACGACGCCAAAGCCCGCCCCCAACGGGTTCCAGGTCGTGCCGTTCCACCTGACTACGTTGCTGCCTACCGCGCCACTGGTCTGCGTGAAGAAGCCGCCCGCGTACACGTCCCCGTTGCCGGCCACCGCCAGCGCGTTAACCCCGTCGTTCATACCACTGGATGGTCCCGCTCCCAGCGAACTCCAGGCCGTGCCGTTCCACCGGGCCACGTTGTTGGCTGCCACTCCGCCGGCCTGCGTGAAGTACCCGCCCGCGTACACGTCCCCGTTGCCAGCCACCGCTAGTGCGGTGACCTTGCTGAATCCGCCGAGGTACGGGCTGGTGGATATGCCCGTGCCCAGGCTGCTCCAGGCCGTACCATTCCACCGGGCCACGTTGTTGGCCGCCGCGCCGCCGGCCTGCGTGAAGTACCCGCCCACGTAGACGTCCCCGTTGCCGGCCAAAGCCAGCGTGTACACGGCTTGGTTCACGCCATTGGCCAGCCCTACGCCCAGTGCGCTCCAAATCGAACCGTTCCACTTGGCCACGTTGTTGGCCGCCACGCCACCGGCTTGCCTAAAAAGGCCGCCCGCGTACACGTCCCCATTGGCAGCCACCACCAGCGCGTTAATTTTGTCTGATATAGAGGGCATGCCGCTGCCTAATGGGCTCCAGACCGCACCGTCCCACTTGGCTACTCCGGAGGCCGACGCGTCGCCAGCCTCAGTGAAATTGCCGCCCGCGTACACGTTCCCGTTGCCAGCCACCGCCAACGCGTAGCTTTGGGAGAAATTATCAGTATTCAGGCCGTTGTTTCTGCCGCTGGCCAGCGGGCTCCAAGCCGTGCCGTTCCACTTGGCTACCCTGGTGGCCACCGTACCGCCAGCCTGGTTGAAATTACCGCCCACGTACACGTCCCCGTTGCCGGCCACGGCCAGCGCGTTGATGTATTGGCTCACGCCGTTGCTCGTGCCCGTGCCCAGGCTGCTCCAAGCCGTGCCGTCCCACCGGGCCACCCGGTTGGCTGCTACACCGCCAGCTACCGTAAAGTTGCCACCCGCGTACAGGTCCCCGTTGCCAGCTAGGGCCAATGTGGGAACACCGACGTTCATGCCATTGGCTGTGCCCGTGCCCAGACTGTTCCAAGCTGCGCCGTTCCACTTGGCCACAAAGTTGGCTGCCAAGCCGCCGGCCTGCGTGAAGAAGCCGCCCGCGTACACGTCCCCGTTGCTGGCTACCACCAGCGTACGTACCTCGTTGTTCATGCCGTTGTTCGTGCCTGTGCCCAAGGGGCTCCAGGTCGTGCCGTCCCACCGGGCCACCCGGTTGGCCGCCACGCTGCCGGCTTGTCTAAAAAGGCCACCCGCGTACACGTCCCCGTTGCCGGCCACGGCCAATGCGGTAACGCTGCTATCCAAGCCGTTGGCCGTGCCCGTGCCCAGGCTGCTCCAGGCCGTGCCGTTCCACCGGGCCACGTTGTAGGCCACCACGTCGCCGGCCCGCGTGAAGTACCCGCCCGCGTACACGTCCCCGTTGCCAGCCACCGCCAGCGAGAAAACCGTGTTGTTTATGCCGTTGGCCGTGCCCGTGTCCAGCGGGCTCCAAGCTGCGCCGTTCCACTTGGCCACCCGGTTGGCCGCCGCGCCGCCAGCCTGCGTGAAGAAGCCGCCCGCGTACACATCTCCGTTGCCAGCCAAGGCCAGCGCGGTAACAGCGCCGCTCACACCGTTGGCTGTGTTCGTGCCCAGCGGGCTCCAGGCTGTGCCGTTCCACTTGGCCACCCGGTTGGCGACTACATTGCCAACGGTCGTAAAGGTCCCGCCAATGTAGATGTCAGTTCCAGAACGAAGCACGGCATCGACCGTACCGTTGGTGCCATTCAGCCCAAACCCGTTCTGCCACCGCTCATCCCCAGCCCCCAGCGCCCCGGCCGGCCGGAACACCGGCCGCCCATTCGGCCCCGTGCGCATTCGAAACGCGCGGGCATCGAACGAGCCAGTGGCCCCGGCCTTCAGGGTACCGTCGGGGTTAAGGGCCTCGGCCAGCGGGCGGCCCGTGGTGGACGGCGCAAGGGCCGTGGCCGAGCCGCACAGGCTCAGCAGCAACAGCAGCCCCGAGAGTAGTAATTGCTTCATGCGATGCAAACAGGTGGAAGTGGAAAGAAAAAATCCCCGGCCCGTTGGGCCAGGGATTCAAAGATAGGACTGCCGTGCTCTGCTATGCCTTCGCCGAATCTGGCTTAGGCCCGTGGCCGGCATCCACGATGATGCGGGCCTTTTTGTACTGCGCCACCAGCTCGGGCAGGTCGTCCACCAGGTTCGGCACCCGCACATCCAGGCGCTTGAGGGCCGTGCGCGCGGCGCCCAGCGAAGCCACCGACTGCTCGCGCAGCGTGGCCGCCGCCGTAGTGGCCTGCCGCGGTGTCCCCACCAACGGTTCGAAGGCCGCGATTTTAGCATCCAGGGCCGCTACCTGCGCGGCCGTCACCCGCTCCTCGGCCAGGGCGGCGGTGCGGGCCAATGCCACCGTGTGCAGCGCCCGCAGCGTTTTCACCTGCGTCAGGTCGCGGAGTTCATCGAGCGAGGTACGGGTGTAAGCCGCCAGCGGAGCCAACGCCGGGTCGGGCGCGTCGAGCTGCAAGGCCTTGAGGCCCCGCAGCACCGGCATGGCCGCGTCCAGCACCGCCACTTCGGCCAAATCCTTGGCACTGGTGTAGCCGGTGCTACCGCCCGCGGCCAGCGTGGTGGCCTGCGTGCCGGCCTGGCCCAGGGCCGCGTCCAGCGCCTCAAAGTCGGCCACCATCTTCGCATACAGCGGGGCCCACTGCGGGCGCGCGCCGGCCAGCAGCTCGCGCACGTTCAGCGCCATACTTTCAAAATTAACCTGCTCGTCTGTCATGGGTAAAAGGTTGTGGAAAAGTGAAGAAAGGATTAACGCCCTGAACATACGCATTATTCTATTCCTTCCCGCCGTTCGTGGCCCCCAACACCGGGTAGCACGCACCGAGCAGGCGTTCGCACAACCCAAGTAGCACTTCGTCGGCCCCGAGTAGGATTTCGTGTAGCCCGACCTCTTAGTCGTCTCCTCCAAATAGGAAGTAGTTCGATCCAAGCAGGATTTTGTTTAGGCCAGGCACCGTTTCGTCACCCGCCCCTCCTACCCCGCCGCCCGGCGCAGCTGCGGCCCCAGCATCTGCCGCTGCGGGCTCTCCAAGCAGAAGCCGTTCTGCGACGGCTCGCACAAAGGCCACTTCGAGCACGACGCTACAGCCGTTGGCCTGCCCGCGCCCAAGCCGGCGATGGAGCTTGAAAATCGACTCAACACAAAAAACGCCCGCTTTTCAGCGGGCGTTTTTTGTTGGGAAGCGTCGGCCAGATAGTGCCGAAGGAGCGAAGCTTAGAAACCGCTCACGTTCAGGCGGCCGCCGGTAACGCACTTGCCAGCCAGCGAAGCCGTCGGCGTGGCGCTGTTGAGGATGGCTGCCTTGATGGTGGCAGCGCTGGAGCCGGGGTGCGTGGAAGCATACAGAGCTACTGCGCCCGATACGTGCGGCGTCGCCATCGACGTGCCATTGTAGGACTCGTAAATGTTGAAGGCCGTGCTCGACCAGATGCCCGAGCCAGGAGCGCCGATATCCACGGTGGTGGCACCGAAGTTCGAGAAGGACGACTTAGCGCCCGTCGAGGTAATGGCGGCTACGGCAATAACGTTGGCCTGGGGCAGGTTGGACGGGAAGCTGGCCACGGCATCGTTGTTATCGCCCACGCCATCGCTCCCGCCGTTGCCGGCAGCGGCAATGAAGAGGATGTTGGCGGTGTTGGCGCGGTCCACGGCGTCGGAGAGGGCCTGCGAGAAGCCGCCACCGCCCCAGGAGTTATTGCTGCCCACGATGTTCATGCCGTGGCGCGATTTCAGGTCGTTGAGGTAGTCAACGGCTTTCACGGCGTTGGCCGTGGTACCGCCGCGCCGGCCCAGAAACTTGCAGGAAATGAGGGTGACGTTCCAGTTCATGCCGGCCACGCCCTGGCCGTTGTTGGCTTTGGCGCCGATGGTGCCCGATACGTGGGTGCCGTGGTCGTCGGTGCCGCCGCTGCTGCCACCGTCGTAGATGGTGTTGTTGTTGCCGTCGAAATCCCAGCCGTGAATATCATCTACGTAGCCGTTGCCGTCGTTATCGATGCCATCGGCTGGGTCAAATGGATTGGTCCACACCTGGCCCTGCAGGTCGGGGTGGGTGAACTGAACGCCTTCGTCGATGATGCCCATCACCACCGAAGCCGAACCGGTGTGCCCGGCGGCCCAGGCCGTAGCGGCTCCGCTGCCGTACTGGTTGGCCGGGGAAGTAGTGGCGCCGTACATGCCCCACAAGGAACCATCGGTGAACTTGGGGTCCGTTGAAACGGCTTGGTGGGTGTAGATGAAGTTGGGCTCGGCGAACTCAACGTCGGAATCTTTCAGGCGGCCGATGGCTTCGAGGGCCACCAGCGGGGTGCGCACCACCAGCAGGGCTTCGCTTTCGCCGGCCCGCTGCATGGCCTTGGTCAGGATTCTTTCGCTGACCTCACCGCTGATGCGGGCCAGGGCGGCGCTCCTGGCACTCACCGACGTGCCGTTTTTAAATTTTACCAGCACTTCATTGGCTACGTAGTCGCGGCCGGGCTGTCCCAAAGCTGCTGCATCTGCCGAAGCCGAGGCGGCAGTAGGCGCCGGGGTTTCCGGGTTCTTTTCGCAGCTCGCCAGCGAAAAGGCGCCCAACAGGGCCGCGCCCATCAAAAATTTACCTGGAAATGGCGTGTTTTTGTTTTTCATAAACGGGATTAGATGAAGAGGTGGCAAATATTCCCACCTCTACCCCGCTTTTCATTAATAGGTTCACTATTTGTTTGCATTTTTTGCAATAAATCGCAAACAAATTAAAATTATTATAACGAACCTTTATGTTTTTCTATTGATGAGCTGCGAAAGATGGACCCTACGCAGCGGGCTTGAAACTGGCGCCCAACATTAGCCAAAGATTTTGGCGCACAATGTCGCCCATGCCGTCGCACTTGTCGAATGCCTGCGTGTGATGGTAGCGATTGAGCTCGGCCTTGAGTTGGGCCACTTTCTCGGGCGGGGCCAGGTCGTGGCAGCGCATGGCTGCGAGCAGGTCGCGCAGGCGATGGCGGTCGGCGCGGGCGCGGCGGGCCATCAGGGCACGCTCTTCGGCCTGGTACTGGCGCAGGGTTTCGGGCTTGATGTGGCGGGCGCACATGGCCACCACTTCCCCGTTGTCCTTGAAAAACTGGGGCAGGTACATGGCCCGGCGGCCCTCGTAGCTCTGCTGGTCGAAGTCGATGGCCCGCACCCGGTACTGCTCGTCCTCGAAGTCGGGCGTCACGGCGATGACGTAGTTGTAGGCCCGCATGTCGCCCAGCAGCCGCACAAAGCAGCGCTCGTTGAACTTCACGAATTCCTTGGCAATGCGCACCTGGTTAAGCTGCGGCTGATTGAGGTGCTTTTTGATGAAGTCGTCGCCGGGAATGCCCACAATGTGCTCCTCAATCAGCGTGTCGCCGCTCACCAGAAAGTTCATGGAGTTGGGCGAGAGCAGGTGTTCCAGCTCCAGCCCATAGAGGCGCGAGGCGTCGGCCCGCTTCACGTAGAAGTAGTCGTAGTTGTCGTTGAGCTGGTTGACGATGCGCACCCGAAACGGCTGCGAATTGCCAAACTCGCAGTAGTCCACCCGGTCGGCCACGAGGTGCTCCATAAAGCTCAGGTCGCCGGCCGTTTTTAGCTGCGCGTACACCTCCGTCAGGCCCTGGCTAAGCTCGCGCAGGGCCTGGGGCTCGTAGTACACGGTTTGCCAAAGCGTGTCGGTGCCCGTGCGGTCGAGCAGCGCAAACGAGCCCGTGAACTGGCGCAGCTCGGCGTAGGTAACCGACAGGGCCGTGTCGCGGTCGTAGTCGCGCAGGTACTGGCGCAGCTCCGGCGTGATGGGATATGGCGGCTTTTTGCGGGAAATTTCCATTTTAATGTGAGAAGGTGATGAATGTGGAAAATAAGAAAATGAATTATCCGAAACCTGTTTTATAAACTGAATCAGCAAATTCGATTTTCACATTCCCACATTCAGCATATTCTCACATTAATTACCCGACCAGCCCGTTCACTAGCTCGACGTATTGCTGGCGGGCGGCTTCCTTGCTGGTGCCCTGCAGGCCTTTCCAGGCGTCGTACTTGGCAATGGTTTTGAAGTCGAACCCGCCGGGGCGGTCGCCGGTGGTGTCGCCTTCGGTGGCTTGCTTGTAGAGGGCGTAGAGCTGGAGCAGCACCATGTTGCTGGGCTTGGTAGGCAGTTGCAGCGAGCGTTGGCTGGCAGCTTCGAATTCGGCTTGCGTGGTCATGTTGGTAAAATTGGGAGTTGATGGAAGTATGAAGCAACTATGAAACAACACAAAGAACGTCATGCTGAGCTTGTCGAAGCATCTCTACCGCAATACTAAAATCGGTTAGTAGCGCAGTAGAGATGCTTCGACAAGCTCAGCATGATGTTCTTTTGTTTCCCTAACCCAATCCTACGCTCACTCTCCTCATGCGCCCAACCCCTACACTCCTCCTGGCGCTGCTGCTAGCCGCGCCGGCCGCCTTCGCTCAGAAAACCCTGCTGCACTGCGGCCGCCTGCTCGACGTGCGCAGCGGCAAGCTGCTCAGCCAGCAAACCATCGTGGTCGAGAAAGACCGGATTACGGCCGTACAGGCCGGCTACACCGCCGCCAGCGGGCCCCAGGACAAAGTCATCAACCTCGAAAACCGCACCGTGCTGCCCGGCCTCATCGACTGCCACGTGCACATGGAATCGACGCCTAACCGCAACAACTTCCGCGAAGGCTTCACGCTGAACCCGGCCGATATTGCCTTTCGGGCCCAGATTAACGCGCTAACAACGTTGCGTGCCGGCTTTACCACCGTGCGCGACTGCGGCGGCTCGGGCGTGAACACCAGCCTGCGCAATGCCGTGGCCCAGGGCCTGGTGCCGGGGCCGCGCATTTACTCGGCGGGCATGGCCATTTCGGCCACCGGTGGGCACATGGACGAAACCGATGGCCTGAACGAAGACCAAATTGAGAAAGCCGGGCACCCCATCAACCTGGCCAACGGGCCCGACCAGTGCCGCCAAGCCGTGCGCGAGCAGTTCAAACGCGGCGCCGACCTCATTAAAATTGCCAGCACCGGCGGCGTGCTCGACCTGAGCAAGGACGGTACCGGCGCGCAGTATTCGGAAGAGGAAATCCGGGCCGTGGTGGAAACGGCCCGCGACCTGGGCCTGCGCGTGGCCTGCCATGCCCACGGCGCCGAGGGCATTAAGCGGGCGGTGCGGGCCGGCGTCACGAGCATCGACCACGGCTCGCTGATGGACGACGAAGCCATTAAGCTGATGGCCAAAACCCGCACCTGGTACGTGCCCACGCTCATCGCCGGCAAGTCGGTAGCCGACACCGCGCGGCTGCGGCCGGGCTACTTCCCGCCCGTTATTGCCCGCAAGGCACTGGATGTGGGCACCAAAATGCAGGGCACCTTTAGCCGGGCCAACAAGGCGGGCGTGCGCGTGGCCTTTGGCACCGACGCCGGCGTATTTCGCCACGGCCAGAACGCCCGCGAGTTCGGCTACATGGCCGAAGCCGGGATGTCGCCGCTCGAAACCATTCGCACCGCCACCCTCAACGCGGCCGAGCTGCTGGGCGAAACGGCCGATTTAGGGTCGCTCGAAGCCGGCAAGTTTGCCGACATCGTGGCGTTGGACGGCGACCCGCTCCAGGATATTTCGGCGATGATGCGCCCGGTGTTCGTGATGAAGGCCGGCGTGGCTTACCGCCAGGAGTAACGCTTCACTTAGAAGAAGGAGCAATGAGCAATGAGCAATGAGCAATGAGCAAAAAAACGTCATGCAGAGCGGAGCGAAGCATCTCGCGTGCGGTACGTGCGGTAGTAAACCAATCGTAAGATTTAGTGACTACACGCGAGATGCTTCGCTCCGCTCTGCATGACGTTTTTACTATCCCCATTCGTGCCCCCCAATCCCGCTCCCCCACCCCGCGCTTCTCCGTTGCGCCGCTTGGTAGGCTTGGGCTTCACGCTGGCGGTAGCTGTGGGCGGCACGGCTGGCACCGGCGTGCTCAGCAGCCCCGGCGAGCTGGCGCGGGGGCTGGGCGGGCCCGGGCCAGTGCTGGCGCTGTGGGTGGTGGGCGGCCTCTACACCTTACTTGCGGCCAACACCCTAGCCGAGCTGGCGGGCCGCCTGCCGCAGGCCGGCGGCTGGTATGGCTACGCCGAGGCTGCGTTTGGCGAATTTCCGGCCGTGGCAGTGGCCTGGGCCGACTGGACAAGCAGCTGCGTAACCGGCGCCCTGGTGGCCCTGTTGCTGGGCCAATACCTCGCGCCGCTTCTGCCCCTGGCCGTGCCGGGTGGCCCGCGCCTGCTGGCCGCGCTGGCGGTGCTGGTGCTGGCCGCAGTGCAGGCGCGCGGGCTCCGTGAAGGCAGCCAAGCCCAGGAAATAACGGCCGGCGTGCTGCTGCTGGGCGTGGTAGGACTGCTGGCGGCCAGCGTGGCGTTGCCTGCAGCTACTGTAGCCATCCCGCCCGCTTCGGTGCCAGTAGCGGGCGGGCTGACAGCGGCCGCGCTGGTGGCAGGCCTGCAGGTGGTGGTGTTTGCCTACGACGGCTGGTATGCCCCCATTTATTTCGCCGAGGAAACGCCACAACCGGGCCGGACGCTGTCGCGGGCACTGGTGGGTGGCGTGGCAGCCGTACTGGTGCTGTATTTTGTGCTGAACGCGGTGCTGTTGCGGGTGCTGCCGTTTGCGACTATCCAAACAACCAGCTTGCCCCTGGGAGAGCTGGCCGCGGCATTGGCCGGTCCTGTGGGCCGCCGACTGGTGCTGGGCCTGGGCGTGGTGGCCATGTTGGGGGTGCTGAACTCGGTGCTGCTGATGGCCACGCGGGTGTTGTTTGCATTGGGCCGGGCGGGGCAGCTGCCGGCCGGGCTGGCCCAGGTGCACGCGGGCGGCACGCCCCGTTCGGCGCTGGGCGCAGCCACCGTCCTGACCCTCGCGCTGCTGGCCACCGGCACAGTAGAGGCCCTCGAAGCCGTGACGGCGGTGCTGTTTGTGGGCTACTACGTGGTGGGCTTCGCCGCGCTGTTCCGGCTGCGGCGGCAGGGGCCGGTGCCGCCCGGCAATTACCGCGCCTGGGCCCACCCCTGGAGTACGGGCCTCCTGGTAGCGCTGTCGGTGGGGTTCCTGGTCCTGAATGTGGTGGCGGACTGGGCCCACGCGCTGGTGGCCGTGGGCCTGGTAGCGGGGGCCTGGCCGCTGTGGCGCTGGGCGCGGCGCGGGACATCGGCAGCGGCTTAAGCTAAGCTCGTCCGCAACCTCCGCCGGGCCGCCAGGCGTATGCAACGGCAGTCTGTACTTCTAGATTTCCGCATGAAACCCTTCGATGTAAATGCCCTGGTGCAGCAGTTTCTGCAGCACAAGCTGACGCTGGCGCTGGCCGAGAGCTGCACCTGCGGCATGGCTGCCGCCCAGCTGGCGCCTGCCACCGGCGTGAGCGAGGTGCTGCTCGGCTCGGTGGTGACCTACCACCGCGAAGCCAAGCAAAAGCTCTTGGGAGTGAAAAAAGAAACGCTGGACACATACTCGGCCGAAAGCCAGCAGACAACGAATGAAATGGCCCAGGGCCTGCATCGCCACCTGCCAGCCGCCGACGTGTGCGTCGCCGTGACGGGCCTCTGCGGGCCCGGCGCTTCCGAAACGCCCGACAAACCCGTGGGGACGGTGTTCGTGACCATATTGCTGGAAGGGCACGCCCACGAGTACCGCGTACAGCTCAGCGGCAGCGGCGATAAGCTGCGCGAGCAGGCCACAACGTTCATATATGAGAAGCTGGCCGAGCTGCTGGCCCGCCGCCAGGAACTGCACGGCGCGCATCAGCCCGGCACGGCTTCGGCAGCCAAGCGAGCAATGGCCGGGTAGCGGCAGCGGCAGAGAAGAGTTATTCAGCTAAAGCGTACGCGGTGAAAATGTGCCGCGCGTTGCCGAACTTTGGACGGGCCCCTAGCCTTTCCTGCTAAATCAATTCCCGCCTTCATGAAAAAATCCTTGCTATCGCTGCTACTACTGGTGCTGGTGCTGGCTGCCGGCTCTGCCAGTGGCTGGGGCTTCTTTGGCCACCGCACCATCACCCAGATTGCGGTGTACGACCTGCCAGTCTCGATGCAGCTGTTTTACTTCCGCAACATGACGGACCTGGTGCGCCTAAGCACTGCCCCCGACGAGCGCCGCGGCTCCGACCCCAACGAAGCGCCCAAGCACTTTATCGACATGGACCATTATTCCGAAGAAGACCCCTTCGGTAAAATGCCCCGGCAGTACGACCAGGCCACGTCGAAATACACCGCCGACACCCTGAAAAAGTACGGCACCGTGCCGTGGGTAATAATTGAAATGAAGGATAGCCTGACGGAAGCCTTCCGCAACCGCGATACCACCGAAATTATCCGCTACTCGGCCGAGCTGAGCCACTACGTGGGCGATGCTTTTGTTCCGCTGCACACCACCATCAACTACGACGGCCAGCTTACCGACCAGAAGGGCCTGCACTCGCTTTGGGAAAGCCAGTTGCCTGAGCGCTTCATCGGCACCTACAACCTTGACAGTGAGCCGGCCAAGTACCTCAAAAACCCGCTCGATGCCATCTGGACCGTGCTGGGCCAGAGCTACGGCTTCCTGGGCGAGACCTTCGACCGCGCCCTGAAAATCGAGAAAACAATGAAGCCCGAGGTGCGCTACACGTTTTCGCACCGCTACGGCAAAACCTCGCGGCGCTTCTCCGATGCCTTCGCCGATGAGTACGACAAGGCCGTGGGCGGCATGGTTAACTTCCGCCTGCGTTCGGCCCCGGGCCTGGTGTCGTCGCTCTGGCTCACGGCCTGGCAGGATGGCGGTAAGCCCGACCTCAACGCCCTGATGCACCCCGGCAAGCCATCTGCGGCCGAAAAAGCCAAGCTCGCTACGGAGCTTGCCGCCTGGAAGAAAAACACCATTGCGCAGGACCAACTGCTGTTAGCCCAGCAGAAAATGAAGAAAGTGGAGGCGGTGGAAAACATTAAGTCGGCCCGCGACATGGGCGACAATGCCGATGCCCCCGCCGCCGACTCGCCCAGACCAGCGGCAACCGATGACGACGCCCCCGCCTACGACAAACTGAAGGTGAAGAGCAAGAGCCGCAACGGCAGCGAAAAAGTTAAGCAGAAGGGAACGGAGTCAGACTAAGCAATAGATGTGTAAGTCAAAGCATTATACCGTCTTAACTACGGTTAAGTCCATATAAAACGCAGTAGCTTCCGCCCACAGAAGGGCGCATAGAAAGCCCAGTCCGCACGCCGCGGGCTGGGCTTTTCATTTTTTCCACCTTCTTCCTTTCCAGCTATGACCGAAGAGTATTCGCATATTGAAGCCGTTAGCTACGCCATCAACCTGCTGCTGACGGGCGCCAGCAAGCGCAACCCCGACCCGGTATCGGGCCCGCTGGCCGGCGCCGTCGATGCCCGCAACACCCACCACTTTATTGCCAGCGGCCAGGCCGCGTTGCCCCAGGACTCGCTGGGCCACCCCTGGACGGCGACAACGTTTTCAGCTCGGGCAACCTGCGCCTGGACTTGCTGCACAACTTCTTTCTGGAGTGCGGCGCCCGCGCCAACAAGATGCGCGTGTACGAAATGGTAACCGACCCCTGTGCCCGCACCAAGGTGGGCTACCTGCTGGTGCGCGGCGGCCTGCACGTGAGCACCCCGAAGACGGCTCCGAGCCGGAGGTAATTCAGGGCGCAAAAAAAGGCGTACCCTACCCCATTCTGGAATAAGAACCCCAATTGAACTCGCCCGGCGAGGATAATTTCGACCCTGAGATGTTCGCCGACATTGCGAAGAAACTAGGCCTGAGCAAGTACCTGAACTCGTACCGTCCGAAGTAGTGACGCGGCCCTTGGCGTCTATTGGCTGGACGAAACCGTCCACTGTAAAGACGCGAAGTGTCGCGTGGCTCTATCGCTTCCGCTCCAGCCCGGCCCCGCCAATGTGCGGGGCCGGGTTTATTTTGTGCCATGAACCGTCTCTTATTCGCCGGGTTGGCCCTGCTGGTTGCCTGCAACCAAGCCCCGCCGGCCACTGCACCGGTAGCCACCAAGCCCGTAGTGCCCGGCCCCGACCTAGCTACCCTCACCGATAGCGCCGCGCCGGCCGCCCTGCTGGCTTATGGTCGCCAGTACCCGGGCTCGGAAGTACTGGTGAAGACGCGCCTGGGCAACATTCGGGTGAAGCTGTACGACGACACGCCCATTCACAAGGCCAATTTCCTGCTGCTGGCCCGCAAGGGCGTGTTCGACGAAACCATGTTCAACCGCGTGGTGAAGGACTTTGCCGTGCAGGGCGGCCAGACCTACGGGGCGCGCACCATCCGGCTAAAGCGCTACCGCCTGCCACCGGAATTCCGGCCCGAGCATTTCCACCGCAAAGGCGCGCTCGGCATGGCCCGCTACGACGACGAGCAGAACCCTGGCCGCCTCTCGTCGAACACCGATTTCTACTTCGTAGTGGGCGAGAAACTAGCCCCCAACCAGTCGCAGGCCATGGCCGGCCGCAAGCTTACGCCAGCCCAGGTGCAAGCCTACGCCAAAGTGGGCGGCGTGCCCTCGCTCGATGGACAGTACACCGTTTTCGGCGAAGTCATCGAAGGCCAGGATGTGGTCGACAAGATTTCCAACCAGCCCGTGGAGTCCGACAAGTGGCCGGTGGATGATATCAAGATAAAGGTAGAAGTGGTAAGGTGAGCCTGACCGCTACTAAATCAGGGGTTCCTCCGCCATGAAGGCCTCCAGCAGCGGCACCAAGTTGCGGATGTGCTCGGGCGCGGCACCGGGGCGCGGCACGAGGCGCGAGAAGTCGGCTGGTTCAACGCTGCGAAACTGCATCGACCAGTCGGCAAAGGCCCGGCCGGGAATGGGGCCATCGGCCAGCTTTACCACGTCGCGGTGCCGGACGTCGTCGGCAATCACGGTGTAGAGCTGGTGCACCAGGGCCGCGTCGCCCTCGAGCACCTGCATAATGCGCCCTTCGGTGCTAAAGAGCAACAAGCCCGTTATGTTGAGGCTGGCGTTGGTTGTGCGCCACCGGCCCAGTTCGGCTTGTAGTTCCGCTTCGGTGAGGCCGAGAGCGGCAGTGCTGGAATAAACGAGGTGATGCATGGTACAAGTACGGGAGAAGTAGGCCAAAGCTATGTTCCTACGCCAGTTACTGCAACCTCAGCCGCATAATACATTAATTACCTAACGGACAGTAAAAAGGCCCGCTCCCAAGGGAGACGAGCCTTTTCGTACCGGGAGGGAGAACAGTTTCTCACTCGTGGTTCAAACAATACAGAGCAAAGAGCTTACCAAATTTTTGCGCGCGTAGTAGCGGGGCGGACCATCTTGTCGCCATCCTTGCAGGCAAAGGCCTTGTGAAACTCCGGGAAGTTTTGCAGCGGCCCAATGGTGCGGTAGTGGCCGGGCGAGTGCGGGTCGGTCTGGAGCTGCTGGCGCTGGGCCTCCGGGCGCTGGTTTTCGCGCCAGATTTGGGCGTAGCTCAGGAAGAAGCGCTGCTCGGGCGTGAAGCCGTCAATCACCTTGTTGGCCTTGGCCTGCGGGGTTTTCATAAAGGCCGCATAGGCAATGGTGAGGCCGCCGAGGTCGGCCAGGTTTTCGCCCATCGTCAGCTTGCCGTTCACGTGCGCCGAATCGAGCGGAGAGAAAGCGTCGTACTGCTTGCCCACCACGTCGGCCTTGGCCATGAATTTCTCGCCGTCTTCCTTGGTCCACCAGTCGCGCAGGTTGCCTTCCGAGTCCACTTTGCGGCCCTGGTCATCGAAGCCGTGGGTCATTTCGTGGCCAATCACGGCGCCAATGCCGCCGTAGTTCACCGCATCATCCGCTTTGGGGTCGTAGAACGGCGACTGCAGGATGCCGGCCGGAAACACTATCTCGTTCAGGCTGGCATTGTAGTAGGCGTTCACGGTAGGTGGCGTCATGCCCCACACCGAGCGGTCAACGGGCTGGCCGAACTTGCTCAGGTTGTCCATGGTGTTGAAATCGGACACTGCGAACAGGTTATTCAGGGCACTTTCGCGGCTGATATTCAGCTTGGAGTAATCCTTCCACTTGTCGGGGTAGCCTATTTTCACCACGAAGGCGTTCAGCTTTTTGAGGGCCTCCGCCTTCGTGGCGGCGCTCATCCACCCGGTGGCCTGAATGCGCTCGGCGTAGGCCATGCGCATATTTTCCACCATTTGCTTGGCGCGGGCCTTGGCGGCGGGGCTGAAATCCTGGTCTACGTAAATCTGGCCAAACGCCTCGCCCAGCGCGCCGTCGGTAGCGGCAAAAGCGCGTTTCCAGCGGGCCTGGGGCACCTTGGCACCCGTGAGCACTTGCGTGAGGCGGAAGCTCTCGTCCACAAATGCCTGGGGCAGCGCCGATGACACGCCCTCTACTAAATGGAAGCGCAGGTACTGCTTCTGGTCGGCAATGGGCTCCTCCTTTATCATGGCATTGGCCTCTTTCAGGTAGTCGGGCTGGCCGATGATGAGGTCCTTGGCCCCGCTTAGGTTGCTTTCCTTCAGGCGCAGCGGAATGTCGAGGTTCGGGTAGGCGGCGGCCACCTGGGCCACGGTCATCTTGTTGTAGTTGCTCTCGCGGTCGCGCAGGGCCACCCGGTCGCGGCTGGCGCGGGCCATGCGGGTTTCGAGGCGCGTCACGGCGTCGGCGTTGCGCTCGGCCGTGGCTTGGTCGTCGCCGAGCAGCTTGAAGGTGTTGACCTGGTAGGTGCGGTAGGCGGCGCGAATGGTCTTCGAGCGCGCGTCGTCCTTCAGGTAGTAGTCGCGGTCGGGCAGCGTGAGGCCGCCCTGGCGCACCTGTACGGCGTACTGGGTGCTGTTCTTGGGGTCCTGGCCCACGCCGAGGCCGTACCAGCCCTTGCCGTAGTTTTTGGGGTCGGCGAGGTAGCGCTGCACGCCGGCCACGTCCTGAATGGCGTTAATTTTATCCAAACGGGGCTGCAGGTACTTCAGGCCGGCGCGTTCCACGGCCATGCTGTCCATGGCTGAGGCGTAGAAGTCGCCCACTTTCTGCGCATTCGAGCCCGGCTTGGCGGCGCGGTCGGCAGCCACTTTCTCCAGAATGCCGTGCACCACGTCGCGGTTGCGGTTGCGCAGCTGGTTGAAGCCGCCCCAACGGGTTTCAGAGGCCGGAATGGGGTTGTTTTTCATCCAGTTACCGTTGGCAAACTGGAAGAAGTCGTCGCAAGGGGGTACCGAGCGGTCGAGGTTGGCCAGCGTGATGCCCACGCCGGACTGGCCGGGCGTGGCGGGAACGGTCGTTTTGGTCTTAACGCCGTTGCTTTTGGTCTTGACTTTGGTCTGAGCCTGGGCTACGCCCGCAGCCAGGCCCAACACAGCCACTGATAAGGCGGCCCGGTTGAGTAAGGAACGTTTGGACATGGTGTAAGTAAAAAAGTGAAAAAAGAAATATAGTCCCTAATGCAAAACTCCCCGCCGGCAGCGGCGAGGAGTTGAGACTTGGGTGGGTTACCAGATTTTGGAGCGGTCGGTGGTCGGCCGCATCATCTTGTTGCCGTCCTGGCAGCCGAAGGCCTGGTAGAACTCGGGCATGTTCATGAGCGGGCCGTTGGTGCGGAACTGGCCGGGCGAGTGCGGGTCAGTCTGCACCTGCTGGCGCACGGCCTCGGGCCGAATGTTGGTACGCCAGATTTGCGCGTAGCCCAGGAAGAAGCGCTGCTCGGGCGTGAAGCCGTCGATTTTCACGTGGGCCTTCGCCTGCGGCGTTTTCATAAACGCCTGGTAGGCGATGGTCAAACCACCGAGGTCGGCGAGGTTTTCGCCCATGGTCAGCTTGCCGTTCACGTGCACCGAATCGAGCGGCGAGAAGGCATCGTACTGCTTGCCCACCATTGCGGCCTTGGCGTTGAACTTGTCGGCATCCTCCTTGGTCCACCAGTCGCGCAGGTTGCCCTTCGCATCGTACTGCCGGCCTTGGTCGTCGAAGCCGTGGGTCATTTCGTGGCCAATCACGGCGCCAATGCCACCGTAGTTCACGGCATCATCCGCTTTGGGGTCGTAGAACGGGGGCTGCAGGATGCCGGCCGGGAACACGATTTCGTTCATCGGCGGGTTGTAGTAGGCGTTCACCGTGGGCGGCGTCATGCCCCACTCGCCGCGGTCAATCGGCTTACCGAACTTGCGTACCTCGTCCTTGTTGGCCCATTCCTGAGCGGCAATTAGGTTATTCAGGTAGCTTTCGCGGCTCACGTTTAGCGTCGAATAATCCTTCCACTTGTCGGGGTAGCCGATTTTCACCACGAAGGCGTTGAGCTTGGTTAAGGCCTCCTTTTTGGTGCCGGCACTCATCCAGTCCGTCGCCATGATGCGCTCGGCGTAAGCCTTGCGCAGGTTCTCAATCATTTCCTTGGCCTTGGCCTTGGCAGCGGGGCTGAACGCCTTGTCCACGTACAGTTGACCGAAGGCTTCGCCCAGCGCCCGGTCCGTCGAACCCAGCGAGCGTTTCCAGCGGGGCTGCTGCTTTTTGGCACCGCTCAGGGCCTGTGAGTATTTGAACGCTTCGTCGCCGTAGGCTTTGGGCAGGGCCGAAGTCAGGCTGCTCACCAGGTGCCAGCGCAGGTACTGCTTCTGGTCGGCGATGGGCTCCTGCTGCATGGCCGCGCTCACTTCCTTCAGGTAGTCGGGCTGGCCCACAATTACTTCCTTCGCCGCACTCAAGCCCTGACCTTGCAACGTCTGGGACAGCGCCAGGTTTGGGAAGGCGGCGTTGGCTTCCGCCAGCGTCATTTTATTGTAGTTGGCGTAGGGGTCGCGCAGGTCCACGCGGCTCTTACTCGCCTTGGCCAGGCGGGTTTCGATGCGGGTAACAGCAGCAGCATTTTTCTCGGCTGTGGCCTGGTCGTCGCCCAGCATTTTGAAAATGTTGACCTGGTAGGTCTGGTAGGCGTCGCGGATTTTCTTCGAGCGGGCGTCGTCCTTCAGGTAATAGTCGCGGTCGGGCAGCGAGAGGCCGCCCTGGTTGAGGTACACCGCGTATTGAGTGCTGATTTTCTCGTCCTGGCCCACCCCCGAACTCAGCCACACATTGCCGGCGTGCGCTTTGGGGTCAGCCAGAAATTTTTGCTCGTCGGCCAGGCTGTTGATGGCCATGATGCGGTCCAGGTGCGGCTTGAGGTACTTCAGGCCGGCCGCGTCGATGGCGACCGAGTCCATGGCCGAGCCGTAGAAGTCGCCCACTTTCTGGGCATTCGTACCCTTGGCGGCCTTCGCCGAATTGGCCGCGGCATTGGTCAGGATGGTACGCAGCGTGAACTGGTTACGGTCAATCAGCTCGTTGAACGCACCCCAACTCGACTGCGCGTCCGGAATCGGGTTGTTCTTGAGCCAGTTGCCGGAAGCATAGTGAAAAAAGTCTTCGCAGGGCTTCACCGACGGGTCGATGTTGGCGATGTTGATACCGACGCCTTTTTGCGGGGGCGTGGGGCCGGTTTTGGTGGGCGGGCCGGCCGCTACCGAGGCAGCCAAGCCACCTAATCCGAGTACAGCCAGGCTGAGACGCCGGGCCATCGAGGTTGAAAACATGAAGTGAATGTTGGGGTGGGAAATGATGCCGTGAAGGTACAGACAAGCCGATAGCGGCACGGTTGCACGAACGCCACAACATTTGGCACTGGTTCCGGATTGTCATTCGATTGCTCAAACCTCTTCTCCCTGGCGCAACTCCCAACGCCGCCATCGGCCCGTAACTTGCGACTTATGCCGCTCTACAACCGCCGTCCCGAACTGCCGCCACAGCCTGCTCCTGCCCCACTGGGCCTGGCCGAGCTGCTGAGCCAGGTGCGGCTGGCCCTGCAGCGGCAGCTGGCCGAGTCTTATTGGGTGGTGGGCGAAGTATCTGACCTCACCGTGCCGCGCTTTGCCGGCGCCCACTGCTACCTCACCCTCACCGAGCAAATCATCGACGGGCGCGGCATGCCCATTAAGGCGCAGGCCCGGGCCACGCTCTGGAGCCAGCGCTACCAGCAGTTGGCCCCCGCTTTTGAGCGCGCCACCGGGCAGCCCCTGCGCGCCGGCCTGAAGCTGCTGCTACGGGTGCAGGTGCGCTTTCATGAGCAGTATGGCCTGAGCCTCGACGTGGTGGCCATCGACCCGAGCTACACCGTGGGCGAGCTGGCCCTGCTGCGCCTGGCCACCCTGCGCAAGCTCGAAGAGAAAGGGCTGTTGGTGCGCCAGCAGGCCCTTTCGCTATCGTTGGCTCCGCAGCGGCTGGCCGTCATCTCCTCTCCTACTGCTGCCGGTTTTCAGGACTTTGTGCAGCAGCTGCGCGAAGCTCCGTACGACTTTGCGCTCACGCTGTTTCCGGCCACCATGCAGGGCGACGAAGCCCCGGCCAGCATTCGGGCGGCGCTCGAGGGCGTACGCGAGCGGCGCGGACAGTTCGATGCCGTGGTGCTGATTCGCGGCGGGGGCAGCCGCACCGACCTGCTCGCGTTTGATGAATATGGGCTGGCAGCGGCCGTGGGTGCTTTTCCGCTGCCGGTGCTCACGGGCATTGGCCACGAGCGCGACGAAGCCGTAGTGGACCTCACCGCCCACCGCGCCCTAAAAACACCTACCGCCGTAGCCGCCTTCCTGGTAGATAGGCTGGCCCGGCTCGAAGCGGCCATTTTTGGCCTGGGTGAACAAGTAGTAGCTGCCGCGCGCCGCCAGCTAAGCCAGCGCCACGCCCGCCTCGACCAACTGGCCGGTCGCACCCAACACGCCGCCCAGGGCCAGCTCGATGCCGCCCACGACCGGCTGCGCGCCCGCGCCCGCCAGGCCACGCAAGCCCCGCGCGAGCAGTTGCGCCAATTGGGCCAGGGCCTGGAGCGCTTCCGCCACCAGCTGCCCCGCGCCGCCCGCCGCGCCCTGGCCCGCGAGCAGCGCGGCCTGCGCCAGCGCGGCCGCGTGCTGTTGCGCCGCTTCGCCCGCCACCACCAGCGCCGCCGCGAAACGCTGCTGCGCCGCCGCTACCAGCTGCAACTGGCGCTGGAACGCACCCTGCACCGGCATGAACTGCAACTGGCCGTGCTGGGTACACGACTCCCAGGCGCGAAAACCAGCCTGTAGTGAGTCACATTCGACCGAAACACCTCTAATAATTAAGAAACTGACCATTATAAAATGACCTATCGCGAAGCCATCAAAGAGCTCGAAACCATCCTACGTGCCCTCGAAACTGATGCTGTTGATGTCGACGACCTCACGGCGCGAGTAGAACGCTCGGCCGAGCTCATTCGGCTCTGCCGCCACAAGCTGCGCCACGCCGAAGCCTCCCTCGACCGTGTGTTCGACTCGCTGGATGAAGACGAGGAAACCAACGAGGAAGAGGAAGCCGAGGCAGATGAGTTAGAAACCGAAGAGGATGAATCTGAAGAGGATGAAACCGAAGAGGATGAGCACGACCACATGCCCGGCGGCCCCGGCCGGGCGTGGTAACCAAGGCTTCTGGCCGATGCATTGCTCATTTGCAGGCTCTTTGCGCGGCAATTACATGAACAATAGCACCTACTTCTCGCTATCATCCAATTACTTAGCATATTAATGCCTGTATACTGCAGCCCTGGCGTGGTGGCAAAGGACAAACTGCCGCGCACTTAACCGTTATTTGCCGGGCCGGTATGGTTCTCGCGCTGGCAAAGCGGCTCGCTCTTTGGGCGGGCCGCAGGTTCTCGATTCTTTTGTACAACTTGCCGTTGTCCGGGCATCCACGTGGCTCATCTGTCTCCCTTGCTTCTACTCACTCCTGCTTTGCTCCTGCTAGTGCTCGGGCTCGTGTGGTTTGTAGTGCGCTACCAGCGCGGGCAGTTGCACCAGCAGCAGGAACTGGCGCAGCTACAAGAGGCGGCCCAGCAGCAGGCCCTCGCGGCGGCCCTGGTGGCCCAGGAAGACGAGCGCCAGCGCATTGCGGCCGAACTGCACGACGGCGTGGGCACCATTCTGGCCCTGGCCAAGCTCCACCTCTACGCTCCGGGCAGCCCGCCAGCCCCCGAAGCCAGCGCGCTGATTGACCAGGCCGTGGCCGAGGTGCGGCGTATTTCGCGCAACCTGCAGCCGGCCACGCTCCAGCAACTGGGCCTGGCCCAGGCCCTGCGGGCGCTGGTGCAGGCCGTGCCACCCGACCATGGGCCCGAGGTGCAGCTCGAACAAAGCGGGGCATTGGGCCGTTTGCTTCCCTCGCATGAGCTTATGGTATACCGCATTGCGCAGGAGCTGCTTGCCAATGGCCTGGTGCACGCTGAGGCCCAACACATTCGCCTGAAAATCAAGGCCTCGCCTGGCCTGCTTGTCCTCACTTACTCCGACGATGGCCACGGCTTCGACCTGGCTACGCTCGAAGAAATGCCGCCGCCCGGCCCCCACGGCCAGGCTGTGGGTATGGGCCTCATCAACTTGCGCAGCCGCGTGGCTGTGCTCGGCGGCCAGCTCAGCTACCACTCGCAGCCCGGCGTGGGCACCCGCGTCGAGGCCACCCTGCCGGTGACCTTGCTGGGCCCCACTTCCTCGGCGAACTCCTCAATTACTTTTGCCTTATGAACATGCCCGCTACTGCTCCGGCCACCACTCCCGTGCGCCTGGCCATCGTCGACGACCACATCTTATTCCGGAAAGGGCTGCGCGCCCTGCTCAGCGGCTACGCGGGCATTGAGGTGGTGTGCGAAGCCAGCAACGGCCAGGAACTGCTCGAACTGCTCGACCAGGGCAGCCGCCCCAACGTCATCCTGATGGACATGCAGATGCCGGTGCTCGACGGCCTGCAAACCACCCGCCTGCTGCGCACCCAGTTCCCGGATATGCGCGTGGTCATCATCTCCATGCACGACGACCCTTCGCTGGTGAGCACCGTGCTGGCCGAGGGCGCCCACAGCTACCTCGTAAAAAACACTTCGCCCGAGGAAATGCGCGGCGCCGTGCTGGCAGCGGCAGCGGCTGGCACGCGCTAGCACCTGCTCGTTTTCAGACACAAAAATCCCCGGTGGGAGGCCCGCTAATGCGAGCTACCTACCGGGGATTTTTATTGCGGGCCTCAGCTCCTACAGGCCGATGGACAGGCCAGCCGTGAACGTGCGGCCCCGGTTGAAGAAGGCCTGCAGCAGGTCGAGATTGCCAGCGTTCGAGTTTGAGCGGTTCGACACGTCGGTGAAGTAGAACTCGTTCAGTACGTTCAGCACTGAGGCTTTGAGGCCGAAACGGGTGCCGTTTTTGAACATGGGCTTGAAATCGTAGCCGAAGTGAACGTCTACGTTGCGCGAGGTGGGCAGGCGGTACGAGTCGGTGCTGGTAGCTTGGTTGAGGATGGTTTCGGGGTTGAAGTCGGCGTAGTACTTGGTGAAAAGCAGGAACGAGGGCCGGATGAAGGCGCCACGGAAAGGCTCGTAGCGCAGGCCCACCTGAAACTGGTTCTGGGCGGCATCGCCTACGTGCACGCCGTTGAGGAACACGGCTTGGTTGAGGCCTCCTTCGATGGGGAAGCCGGCTTCGTCGGTCTGGTTGAGCAGGCCCTTGCCCGTCCAGCGCCAGTCGCCGAGTGAGATGGCCGAGTTCAGCTGCAAGCGGCGGCTGATTTCCTGGGCAATGCTCATTTCGATGCCCATGTGGCGGGCATTCACGTTGCGAACGTTGCTGTATACGCCGGTAGCCGAGTTAAACGAGGTGGTGGTTTTGTTGGCCCACAGGGTGTAGTAGGCGTTCAGCGTCACCTTCAGGCTTGGGTAGCTGATGCCATAGCCGATTTCGGCGCTGGTGATTCCTTCGGACTTCACGTTATCGTACTTACGGCCCGAGGTAGTATAGAGCAGGTTGAAGAACGGCACCTTGCTGTTGTAGCCCACGTTCACAAACACGTTGTCGTGCTCGGTGAGGTTGTAGTTGGCTCCGGCCTTCATGCTGTAGCCATTGAAGGTCGTCCAGTCCGTTGACACGGGGCTGCCATCGGGCTGTACTTTCTGGAAGTAGTCGATGCGCTTATACGCTACGTTCGAGAGGGTAACACTCAACACAGCCGAGAGCAGCGGGGTTTTGTATTCGAGCTGCGAATACCCACCCATCCAGCGGGTTTTGCCGTCGTAGTTGTAGCTCAGCTTATCGCCCACTCCCAGCCGGGCGGTGGGGTTGTTCTGGTTACCACCATTCACGTAGTAGTCGCCACCCAACAGGTCGCGCACTTCGCGGTAGTGCAGGCCGGTATAGTCGCGGCCATCTACCCCCGCCGATAACGTGAGCTTGTCGTTGAGCAGGTAGTCGCCGCCTACCACAAAACCATACCAGCGGTGGCTGTTCACGGCATTCACGAGAATTTCCGAAGACTGCCGCTTGCCATCGGCTCCTACGGCAGCGTAGTTGGTATCGTATATTTTCTGGAAACCGGTTTGGCCATTGGCATCGGTTACGCTGTTGGTTGTGGAGTTGCCAGTGAGCGTGGATGAGCCCCCGCCGGTGCCATACGAAGCGTAGGCCACGGTCGAGATGAACAGCCGGTCGCTCACCTGCCACAGGTCGTTGAAGTTTACCTGGGGCTTGTGGTAGAAGTTGGTGCGCTCGTTCAGGGTTTCGACGCCGTGGCTCACTTTCACACCACCTACGATTGAGTAGCGGTCGAGCGTGCCCCAATAAGGGTTGTACTGAAAGCCCTTATCGCCACCCGATTTCACCTGGGCGCCAATTTCGCGGGCCTTCTCATAAGAATACTTGTAGACCTCGAAGGGAAACGAGCGCTGCCCGTGGCGCTGTGGCGAGCCCAAGCCGGTGAGCGAGAGGGTGTGTTTGCCGGCGCGCTTGCTCACGGTACCGAAATAAGTCCAGGCATCGTCAAATGCCTTATCGACCCAGCCATCGGAGGTGCGGCGCGAGCCGTACACCGTCACGGCCCAGTCGCCCTTCAACTGGCCCGAACTCAGCATGAGCGAGTATTTCTGGTAGTTGTTCGAGCCGGTTTCGACGCGGGCCAGCACGGCCTTTTTATCGTCGAAGCCTTTGGTGAGTACGTTGATGGTACCACCCACCGAGGGCACGGCAATTTTAGAAGCCGACAGGCCGCGCTGCACCTGCAGCGACTTAGTTACATCGCCCAAATCCCAGTTGCTCCAGAACACCTGGCCGTTCTCCATGTCGTTCACCGGCACGCCGTTGATGAGCACGGCCACGTTGCGCTGGTCGAAGCCCCGCACGTTGATGCGCGAGTCGCCGGTGCCGCCGCCGCCCTGGGTGGCGTACACACCGGGCGTTTCGTTGAGAATCAGGGGAAGGTCGCGGTTGCTCAGAGTTTCGCGCAGCTTCACCTCGTTCACGGCCGAAAAGGCCACCGGGGTTTCGCGCTCCTGGGCCTGGGAAGCCACTACCTGCACCTCGGCCAGGCTCGCGTTGTCGGAGCTGAGCGGGAAGGAAGCGACTACGTTCTGGGCCACAATGCGCACGGTTTGGGTGCTGGGCTTGTAGCCCACAAAGCTGGCCTGCAAAGTGTAGGTACCGGGGGCCAGGTTACCGATTTTGTAGTTGCCCTCGGTGTCGGCTCCGGTGCCGGTGTTCTGGACGTTACCGGTTACCTGCACGGTGGCCCCGGGCAGGGTTTCACCGGTCACCTTGTCGAGCACGCGCCCGCGGATAGAAAACGTGGTTTGCGCTACGGCTGGCAACGTCAGCAGCAGGGCAACAAGCGCAGTAATAAAGTGCTTCATACCTATTAAAAAAGACACCGGCACACTCCGGGGACAACAAATATACAGCGTAGCGACGGCTGGGCATCAACCGGATAAACAATGCTTTTCCGGCATCTGCACCCAGCAGGCACGGGTTACCCAAAACCATTGGCCGGGCAGCGGCCCGCACGTAGTTTTGGCCATGCATTCCGCTCTCGCTCGTGTTTCCTTTTTTGCCGGGCTGCCGGCGGCCCTGCTGCTCACCGCGCTCCCGGGCCACGCCCAGGCCCCCCTCTACCGCTTCGACCTGCGCGCCGAGAAGCTCGATGTACCCGCCGGCCCCTGGCAGGTCACGCGCGTGCTCGACCTGCGCGCCGACCGCCGCCAGCTGGGCAGCATCCACCGGGGCCTGGGCAACCAGCTGGTTCCGGCCACGTTCACCCAGCCCCTGGCGGCGGAGGTGCAGCAACTCATTACGGGACAGTTGCCGGCCCGCGCCGGGGCCCGGCCGGTTGTGCTGCGGGTATTTGCTCTCAGCATCGGCGAGGACCTGCGGCCGACTTCCGAGCACGGCGAAGCCGAATTGGTGGCCGACTTTCTGGAGCCGCTGCCCGACAGCACATTCCGGATGTTGCTGTCGGTGGGCGAAATCACCCGGCGCGGCGGGCTCGACGTGACAAACTTTCACCCCACCAACATTGCCATTGTGCTGCAACAGGCGCTGCGCCAACTGGCTGCCCTGCCCGCCGCCCCATCCGCCACCGAAGTACTGAGCCGGGCCGATGCCCTGGCCGGCCGGGGCGGGGCTGCCGCGCGGCGCTTTGCGGTGCAGACAGCCGCCGCGCCGAAACGCGGCTTCTACCACAGCCTGCAGGAGTTTCTCGACAACGCGCCCACCGAGCCCACGCAGCCCTTTCTGGTTACGCACGTGCCGCGCACCGGCAAGCGCTGGGCCGGCTCCGACGAGATTCAGGTCAGCTACCTCTACCTCGACGCTGCGCACCCGGCCCGGCCCGTGCCCACCGGCGACCTGTGGGGCCTGAGCGACGGCCAAGAACTGTTTATTGCCTACCGCAACCGCTTCTACCAGCTGCTGGCCGCGCCCGACGGACGCAGCTACACCTTTGTGGGGCCGCCCGTGTTCAACCCGCAGGTGGCCGCTGGCCGGGCCGCCGCCACCATTGGGGGCGGCCTTATTGGCGCGGCCCTCGCCGGGGCGGCCTACGGGCCCGACCTGATGGGGCCCTACGAGCTGCACCTGGCCAGTGGGCGCGTGCTGCCGGTGCAGGACGCCAGCCAGACCGACGCCGACGGCTTCGCGAAGGCTCCCGCCACGGCGCAGGTATACGTGTACCGGGCTGCCGATGCCGCCCGGCGCATCCCCCTGACCCTGCGCGCCGGCGGACAGACCGCGACGGACTTGCCCGCCCGTTATTTCCTGCCCCTTATCTGGGATGACCAACGCGCCGAGTTGCAGATTTGCGTGCAGGCCGGGGCCGGGGCCGAAGCCTGCCAGTCGTTCAGGCCCAGCTTCGAACAGCCCACTTACCTCGAATGCACGGTACCCGCCGACGGGGGCGCGCCGGTGCTGCGGCCGGTTTCGGCGAAAGAGGGTGCTTTAGCCGTGCGTCGGATGCAATCTGTGCTAACCGCCGACGCTTCGGATAAATAGCCCGTTCGCTACGCTAGCTCCGCGGATGGGTCCCAAAACCGCTTATCGAAGTCGATGACCCGGTCGTCTTCCACGTGCACGCCTTCCGCTTCGAGGGCTTCCTGCATGGCCGTTGGAGTAGCGTAGTGCAGGCGCCCGGTAAGGTGCCCGAGGCGGTTGAGTACGCGGTGCGCCGGCACGTAGGCATCGGCGGTGTGCGCGGCCATCATGGCGTAGCCCACGGTGCGCGCGCCGCGCCGCGAGCCTAAGTAGTGGGCAATGGCTCCATACGATGTAAGCCGGCCGGGAGGAATCAAACGCACTACTTCGTGCACGTCCTGAAAGAAATTGCGGGGTTCGGGCGGGGTTTCAGCAGCAGGTTTCATCGTTGCGAAGATAGGCTTGGTCTGCATGATGGGCCTATCCGTCTATATTCTGCCATATATCGCGCAACCCAGGCGCCAAAAATCCACCTATTGTGGTTCTAAGCCTTCTGCTCTTACAGCCAGCGGATGGCTGCCAAACATCCGCCGCCGCTTGTGCGTTCTTGCTGACTATGTCTTTGGATAATCCCTCCGTTGCTGCGCCCAAAACCTGGGACACCACTACTACTCCCGCGCCTACGGCTGCGCCACTCGTAGCGCCCGACCCCAACCACGACGAGCCCCAGCCCAAAGGCAAGCGCGGCTGGCTGGGCTGGGTTATCGCCGCCGTGCTGATTGCTGGGTTGGCGTGGGCCAAAATCAAGTACTTCCCCAGCCCCAACGCCGAGAAGGATGCCGCTGGCAAGGGCGCCAAAGGTGGTGGCGCCGCTGCTCCGGGTGGCAAGGGTGGCGGCCCTGGTGGCAAGCCCAAAGTACCTGTGCAGGTATACGTGGTAGCTGCCACCAAGCTGGCCGACGAAGTAACCTCGACCGGCTCGGTGATGGCCGACGAATCCGTGACCATCCAGAGCGAGATTTCTGGTAAAATCACCAGCCTCAACATTCAGGAAGGCCAGCCGGTGCGCAAGGGCCAGCTGCTGTTCACCATCAACGCCGCCGATGTGCAAGCCCAGCTGCGCAAGCAGGAATATAACATCAGGCTTTACCAGGCTCAGGAAAAACGCGAGCGCACGCTGCTTGAAAAAGAATACATCAGCCGGCAGGAATACGAACAGAGCAACAATGCCCTGCTCACGGCCCAGGCCGACTTGCAGGCCCTGCGCGTGACGCTGCAAAAAGCCTACGTGCGGGCGCCGTTCGACGGCATTCTGGGTCTGCGCAATACCTCGGTGGGCGCTTATGTATCGCCGGGCACCGCCATTACCACGCTTTCGCGGGTGTCGCCGGTAAAGGTCGACTTCAGCGTGCCCAGCCGCTTTGCCCAGTCGGTGCGCGTAGGCGACCCGGTGATGGTAACCGACGAGGCTACAACCAAGAAAATCGAGGCCAAAGTATACGCCATCAGCCCACAGATTGACCCGGTGTCGCGCACCCTCCCGGTGCGGGCCATTTACCCGAACAAAAATATGGAGCTGCGTCCCGGCGGTTTCGTGAAGGTGAACCTGGAGCTGGGCGAAACTGCCGAAGCCCTGCAGATTCCGACCGAGGCCGTGGTACCGGTAGCCAGTGGCTACACCGTGTTCACGGTGAAGAAAGGCAAGGCCGCCATACAGCCCGTCAGTATCGGCGTGCGCTCGGATAAGGTGATTCAGATTACCAAAGGGCTGGCCGTGGGCGACACCATCATCCGCACCGGCATTTTGCAGGTGAAGGCGGGCGATAAGGTTTCGGTTCAGAAGTAAGAAGCAACAGAAGTTTGTCGTCTTGAGCGCAGCGAAGGACCTTATCACCGTTGCATCGTTTGAATTACACCGTTTTATTCTGACGTGATAAGGTCCTTCGCTGCGCCCAGGATGACAGACAAAAACCCCGTGTTACAAGCGGTTTTCTCAACATTATGAGCCTCTCCTCTGTCAGTATCAACCGCCCGGTGCTTGCCATCGTGATGAGTCTGCTCATCGTGATTTTCGGGGCGATTGGTTTCCGCTCGCTCGCCATTCGCGAGTACCCAAGCGTCGACCCGCCCATCATCACGGTGCAGACCAGCTACACCGGTGCCTCGGCCGATGTCATTCAAAGCCAGATAACCGAGCCGCTCGAAGAGGGCATCAACGGCATTGCGGGCATCAAAAACCTGTCGAGCACCAGCCGCGACGGCGGCAGCAACATCACCGTCGAGTTCGACCTCGGCGTGGACCTCGAAGCGGCCGCCAACGACGTGCGCGACAAGGTGTCGAGCGCCCAGGGCCGCCTGCCGCGCGACGTGGACCCACCCACGGTAAGTAAGGCCAACGCCGACTCCTCCCCCATCATCCTGAGCTACTTAAGCTCCTCGTCGCGCACCCTGCTGGAGCTCACCGACTACGCCAACAACGTGCTCAAGGAACGTCTGCAAACCATTCCCGGCGTGAGCGAAATTCGGGTGTGGGGCGAGCGCAAGTACTCCATGCGCCTCTGGCTCGACCCCGTGAAGCTGGCCGCGCTGGGCGTGTCGCCGGTAGATGTGCAGCAGGCCCTGGCCCGCGAAAACGTGGAGCTGCCCAGCGGCGCGGTGCAGGGCCAAAGCACCCAGCTCTCGCTGCGCACCATGGGCCGCCTGGCCAGTGTGAAGGACTTCAACAACCTGATTATCCGCAACGACCCGACCTCGCTGGTGCGCCTGAGCGACGTGGGCTACGCCGAGCTCTACCCCGAAAACGACCAGACCATTCTGCGTCGCAACGGCATCCCGATGGTGGCCGTGATGGCCATTCCGCAGCCCGGCTCGAACCAGATTGCCATCACCGCCGAGTTCAACAAGCGGATGAAGCAGTACCAGAACGACTTGCCGAAGGACCTGAAAATCAGCACGGGCTTCGACAACTCCGTTTTCATTCGGGCCTCGATTGCCGAAGTGGAAGACACCATTCTGGAAGCTTTTGTGCTGGTGGTGGTCGTGATTTTCCTGTTCCTGCGCGACTGGCGCTCTACGCTCATTCCGGTGGTCGCCATCCCGGTGTCGCTCATCGGCATCTTCTTCGTGATGGACCTGATGGGCTTCACCATCAACGTGCTCACCTTGCTGGCCATCGTACTGGCCATCAGCCTGGTGGTCGACGATGCCATTGTGGTGCTGGAAAATATTTACAGTCGAATTGAGGAAGGAGAAACCCCGCTCGAAGCGTCCAAGAACGGCTCGGCCGAAATTCTGATGGCCGTGGTTTCGACCACGGTGGTGCTGGCGGCGGTGTTTTTGCCGGTGGTGTTTTTGCCAGGCATCACGGGCAAGCTGTTCCGCGAGTTCGGCATCGTGCTGGCCGGCTCGGTGCTGATTTCGGCTTTCGTGTCGCTCACCCTCACCCCGATGATGTGCTCGAAGCTGCTGAAAAAGGGCGGCGACCACAACTGGCTGTACCGCAAGACCGAGCCCTTCTTCCAAAGCCTCACCGACGGCTACCGCAATGCCCTTACCACTTTCCTCGACCGTCGCTGGATGGCCTGGGGGCTGGTGGCCCTCACGGGTGTGGGCATCTGGTTTTTCATGAAAGCGCTGCCCTCGGAGCTGGCTCCAGTGGAAGACCGCAACCGCCTCAGCATTAACGCCAATGCTCCCGAAGGCGCCTCGTTTGAGTACATGGACAATTACATGAACGACTTGGCTAAAGTGCTCCAGGACAGCTCGGCCCGCGAAGCCGACAACATCCTGACCGTGACTTCGCCCGGCGGCGGCAGCAGCGGTGGCGCGGCCAACTCGGGCATTGCCCGCGTGTTTCTGATTGACCCCGACCAGCGCCCCTACACCCAGCAGCAGCTAGCCGACCGCATCACCAACGCGGTAAAAAAATACACTGGGGCCCGCGTGTCTGTGTCGCAGGACCAAAGCATAAGCTCTGGCGGCGGCGGGGGGCGCGGAGGTGGACTGCCGGTGCAGTTTGTGGTGCAAACCCAGAATTTTGAGAAGCTAACCGATGCCGTCCCGAAGTTTCTGGAAGCCGCGCAAGCGGACAAAACCTTCAGCTTCGTCGATGTTAACCTGAAGTTTAACAAGCCCGAGTTGCGCGTGGTAATTGACCGCGAAAAGGCGCAGTCGCTCGGTGTGAGCGTGCAGGACATTTCCCAAACGCTGCAGGCGGGCCTGAGTGGGCAGCGCTACGGCTACTTCATTCGGGAAGGCAAGCAGTACCAGATTATCGGCCAGGTGGCGCGCGAAGACCGCAACCAGCCCCTCGACGTGCGCACCCTGAACGTGAAAAGCCGCACCGGCAAGCTGGTGCAGCTCGACAACGTGATTACGCTGGTGGAGAAAAGTACGCCGCCCCAGCTCTACCGCTTCAACCGCTACAACGCGGCTACGTTCTCGGCTTCGCTGGCCAAGGGCAAAACCCTGGGCGAAGGAATTGCCGCCATGCAGGCCATCGCCGACAAAACCCTCGACGACTCGTTCTCAACCTCGCTCTCGGGCCAATCGCGCGACTTCGCCGAAAGCTCGTCGTCGGTGCTCTTTGCCTTTGGCCTCGCCCTGGTGCTGATTTACCTGATTCTGGCGGCGCAGTTCGAAAGCTTCCGCGACCCGGGCATTATCATGGTCACGGTGCCACTGGCCCTCGCCGGCGCCCTGTTCAGCCTCTGGTACTTCAACCAAACCATGAACCTCTTCTCGCAAATTGGCATCATTATGCTGGTGGGCCTGGTAACGAAAAACGGCATCCTCATTGTAGAATTCGCGAACCAGAGCGTGGAAAAAGGTGCTGATTACATGACCGGCCTGATTGAAGGCTCGGCGGCCCGTTTCCGGCCTATTCTGATGACCAGCTTGTGCGCCGTGCTCGGCATTCTACCCATTGCGCTGGCCCAGGGAGCAGGCGCGTTGGGGCGCCGGGCCATGGGCATTGGCGTGGTGGGTGGGCTGCTGTTTGCCACGGGTCTCACGCTGTTTGTGGTGCCGGTGATGTACTCGTATTTCGCCTCAGCAAAGAGCCACAAACCCAAGGAAGCAGAAGAGGAAAAGCAACCGGTAACGGCGTAACGTTGGCGAACTGCCACAAACAGGAACGTCATGCTTCGACTGCGCTCAGCATGACGACCTGAATTGATTCTATGAAATTCTTTAAGTTCCTTTTCTTTCTTCTCTCCTTCAACTCCTTGGCGCAGCTGCCAGCAGCCCAGCCGCGCCAGCTGAATCGCCCGGCATCGGGGCCAGCCGCTGCGCCCCTGTCGCTACAGGAAGCCATTGCGGAAGCCCTGCAGCACAACTACGGCATTCAGGTTTCGCGCCTAGACGAGCAGACGGCCCAGAACAACGTGACGCGCGGCAATGCCGGCCAGCTGCCCAGTGTCACGGGCAACCTTACCCGCACGTTCAACAATAACAACATCAACCAGCGCTTCGGCGAATCTGCCCCGCGCATCGTGAACGGAGCAACTTCCAATGCCTTCAATACCAATGTAACCCTGGGGTGGACAATTTTTGATGGTTTCGGCATGTTCATCGCCTACGACCGCCTGAAAAGCCTACGCCTGCAGCAGCAGCAAATTACCCGTGCCACGGTGGAGGAAACCGTGGAAGACGTCGCCAATGCGTACTACAACGTGGTGCGCCAGGCTGGCAAAATCACCTCACTCGAAGCAGCCCTGAAAATTGGTCAGGCTCGCATTGACCTCACCCAGGCGCAGGTTGATGTGGGCGTGAGCGCCAAAGTGGAGGTGCTAACCGCCCGCGTCGACTACAACGCCGACCGCAGCCTGCTGCTGCAACAGCAGCAGGCGTTGCAGGCCGCCAAAATCACCCTCAACAACTTGCTGGGCCGGGCTCCGCGCACCGACTTCGCCCCCAGCGACACCCTGGCCGTGACGCGTGACCTGCGCGAGGAAACCATCACGGCCGGCATCAAGGCCAACAATCCGCGCCTGGCCCAAACCAAGCTCGGGCTCGACGTGGCTGCTTACGACCGCCGCTTGGTGCGGGCCTCGCGCTTCCCCCAAATCGGGTTGGTTTCGGGCTATGGCCTCACCCGCAACATCAACAATGCCGCTTTCGCAGGCACCACGCTTACCTCCAGCGTCAACCAGGTACAGGGCCTGAACTATGGCATTACGGCCTCGGTGCCCATCTTCGACGGCTTCAACTTGCGCCGACAAGAGCAGAATGCCCGCGTCGTGGAAGAACAGCGCCGCCTCCAACTCGACCAAACCGGCCTGCAGCTCGATGCCGACGCAGCCACTGCTTTTGCCCAATACCAGAACTACCTGCAGCTGCTCGACCTGGAGGAAACCAACATTCAGCTGGCGCGCCAGAACGTTGAAATCGCCCTGGAGCGCTACCGCTTGGGCCTGCTAACCCCATTGGCGCTACGCGAAGCCCAGCGCAACGAGCTCGACGCTGAAACCCGCCTGCTCGACATCCGCTACGCCACCAAACAGGCGGAGCTGGCCCTGCGCCGGTTGAGCGGCGAACTGGTGCGGGAGTAGCAAGCTTGGCTTGGCGAGTGGAGCTGCGCTTGCCGTGGAATTCCTCCCCAATGCACCACAGCTGATGGTGTACCCCCCTTTTTAAAGCAATGAAAGCCCCGGCTCTGAAGTAGAGCCGGGGCTTTCATTGCTTTAAAGCTTGTCGAAAATAGTCGCGTCGTGCTTCACTCGCAGCACCAGGCAGCTACAGCTTTACTCCTTCACAAACCGTTTGGTTTGTGTACCGCTCTTGGTGATGATTTTACAGAAGTACGTACCAGCCGGCAGGTCGCTCAAATCCAGCTGCTGGCTGTGGCCGCCTTTCTCCTGCTGAGTTTCGGGCAGCAGCGTACGCAGCTTGTTCCCATCCTTATCGAGCAAATCGACCGATACGGGCCCCGTTTTCTTTACGTCATATTCCAGCTGCGTAGTGGCAGCGGCGGGGTTTGGGTAGAAGCTGCTGTTGCCAACGCCGCGCTCAACGGGCGAGTCAGCGGGAGCATTGGGGTCCAGCAGCAGGAACATGGCAGGCTTGAAAAAGCGGCGCAGTTGTCCGGGACCGTGGCTGCGTCGGCGCCCTTGAGCCGCCGCCAGTTTGGCCTGTTGCTCGGGGGTGGCGTTTTTGGCTACAATGGCTTTGATATCGGCAGCCCACTTGTCCTTTTGCGGCTGCACCTCCTGGGCCAGCTGGCTGATGGGACCATCGTATTTCTGGGCCAGCTGCGCCACGCTCAGCATAATGCTGCGGGCCTGCTGTCGGAGCTGGTGCGCCTGCTCGCGCTGGGCTTCGCTGAGCGCCGGACGCGTGCCGGGCGTGGCTCCGATGGCCAGCACAGCGGCTTGGCGCAGGGCCCGGCCTTGCTCCTTCAGGACTTTCAACTGAGCACGATAAGTGGCCAGTTGGGCGCGGTCGGCGGTGGCGAGCTGGGGCTCCAGCTTCTGGCGCTGCTGGCGCAGCACGGGCAATACATTGGCCGCGAAGTAGGCACGGACTTCGCGACGAATTGGCCGTTTTTCGCGAGGCGAACGGTGGGCCAGCCCTGCTACAGTGGCAGCCAGTACTAGCAACAGCACAAGGCTATAAGTGAGGCGTGATTTCATGGAAGGCAATGACGAATAGCAAATAAAAAGTAACCGTGTTGCCTTTAAGACTGCTATTAAGCAAGTGGGTTTAAGCCGGAGCCAGGTTTTATGATTCAGCCTGCTAGCAATGAGCTGTGGCGTGCCATAGGCCCAGCCAGGCCTGCGCACAAAAAAGCCCCCTGCAGCAATGCAGGGGGCTTTTGAAAAGCAGTTTGGTTTGTAGCCCAGACCGTCTCTACTCTACCACAACCTTGCGTACTATGGGTATGCCGTTCACGTTCAGGCGCAGGGTGTATACCCCGGCGGCTAGGGCGCGCACGTCAAACTCCGCATCGATGGCCTGGCCAGCCGCCGCGTTCAGCGTGCGGCTCAGCACCGTCTGGCCGAGGGCGTTGGCCAGGGTGGCCTGCACCGTGGTTTTGCCAGCCAACAGCGGCAACTGCACCCGGAACGAGGCTGAAGTGGGGTTCGGGAACAGCTGGGTTTGGGCAGCCAGGGCCTTGGCAGCCGTGGTAGCCAGCGCACCGCTCGGGCGGAACTCCAGCGCGAAGCGGCCAGCAGCAGTGGTGCTGCCCATGCTGAAAGCGTAAGTGGTGCCAGCCGTCAGTACCGTGCGGGTGCTGGTCAGGGCGTCCACGAGCGTCACGGTGGTGCCGGCAAAGTTGGCCAGCGAGCCGGCCGTGAGCGAATAGCTGCCGGCTTGCGGGGCGGCCACGTTCAGGGGCACCAGTACCGTAGCCGTGCCCAGGGCGGGCAGGCCGTTGATGGCCAGCGCTTCGCCACCGGCCAGCGAGGTCAGGTTCAGGCCGTGCGAGTTGGCAAGCTTGGTCGCGTCAAATTCCACATCCTTGCCCGCAGTAGCGCCAGCCTGGAAGTACACATAAGCAGCATCCGCTGCCGAAGCGCCCTGCAGCGTCAGGGCTACCTGGGGGCGGCTGTCGGCGGTGCCACGGCCGAAGCTGGGTTGGGTGGTGAATACCGTCACGCGGTTCGAGTTATCCAGGTTTACTTGGCCGGTACCGTTGGGGGTGGTCACGCGCACAAAGTAGCCTTGGCTCGATACCACGATGGGCTGCGGGCTGTTGGCGTTGCCGCCCACGCCGTTCACACTGGCGCGGTACGAGCCGCCGTACTGGCCGGCGCTTTCAAACACGTAAATGGCGGCGTCCATGCCGGGGCGCTGGGCGGGAGTTACCGTGCTCCAGTCGAGGGGGCTGGGGTAGGGGTTGCCCAGCAGGTGCCAGCCAGCGGCGGCATCGGCGCCACGGTTCAGCGTGCCCGAAGGCACGGGGCCGCTGTTCAGGTTACCCATAAAGTCCACCAGAGCCGTGTTGGGAGCATTCACGCTGTAGCCTTTGCCCACCACCATCGGGTCGCCGACGCCATTGGGCGAGAACCAGCCTTTATCGAATGCGCTGTAGTTCGAGGTTACCGTGGCAATGCGGTCCTGGTCGTAACCAAACACCGTTGGGAAGGGCGTTACCGCACCCGGGGTAGCACTACCGTTGTAAGTGGGGTTGAAGGTGGGCGTAAATACGCCGGGCACCGTCAGGTCGGCGAAGGTGGTGTTGCTCACCGGGGCCGAGTAGTGGCGGTAGCCAATGGCGTTGCTGCTGTTGATGGAGCGCTGCACGGTAGCCGTGCCCACTACCACACCACCCGTATTCACGACCCCGGCAGTGCCCGCGTTCGACGAGAGCAGCGTGAAGGTCTGGCCATTGGTAATCAGATTACCCAGGCTCAGGTTCAAGCCCTGCGTCAGGCTCACGGCATGGCTCAGGGTCACGCCAGCGGCGTTCTGCACACCCAGGCCGAGCACCGTCGAAGGCAAGCCCAAACCAGTTGTCTGGGCAACGTTCCCGGAGTAGATGTAGTTGGCAGCGGGGCTATACGTGCGGGTGCCCGTCAGCAACACAGCGCCTGTGGGCACGCCCGTGGGCGAAATACCGGCCGGGTCGCAAATACCCAGCGTGCCACCGGCTTGCAGGTTGAAATTGCCGGAACCGGTCAGCAGCTGGCAGCCCATCCCCGCGCCGCCCTGCAACAGGCCGCCGCCTCCCTGAATGGTCAGCGTGCCGGCCACCGTCAGCGGGCCAGCCAGGATGGCATACCCGTTCGGTGCGATGGTAACGTTGTTGTAGTTGCCCGTAATGGGCGTGGGCGAAGTCGGAGTGCCGGTGGTCACCGTCAGGTCAGGCAGGGCAGCAGCCTGGCCATTGCCCGTCAGGTTCACGGTATAGGTTCCGCCGTTCGTAGCGTTGGAGCTGATAACCAGTGTGCCGGCGCGCGTACCCGTAGCAGTAGGCGTGAACGTCACGTTCACGGTGGCCGTGCCGCCAGCGGGCACAGTAGTAGGGGCCGCACCGCTTACGGCGTAATCGCCGGTGGTAGTAATGGCGCTGATGGTCAGGGCATCGGGGCCATTATTCGTGAGGGTGAAGCTAACGGCCGAGCTGGTGGTGTTCACCGTCTGGTTGCCGAAGTCATAAGCCGTGCCACCGCTGGGGTAGCTGGTGCCGCTCTGGCTCACGGCCAGGGTGGGGGCCAGGGCCAGCGTAGTAAAGTTGGTGGTAGCAGCACTGGAAGTGCTGGTAGCCGAGCAGTTGCTCACGATGCTCACCGCGTAAGTAGTGCCGGGCTGCAGGCCCGTGAAGCTCACCGAAGTAGCCCCGGCGGCTGGCGTCTGGGTCGTGGTAACCGGCATAGTCGTCACGGTGTAGCCATTGGCGGCCGAAGCGCTGCCCGTGAAGCTCACCGTAGCGGAGCTGCTGGTGATGCTGCCCGGCGTGAGGCCGGTTGGCGCGTCGCAAACCGCGAGTGCATAGTCGCTGATTTGCACGTCATCGAGGTTGATGCGCGGGGTAGTACCGGTCGTGTTACTGCTGAAGCGCAACCGGACGTTGCCCGTCTTGTTGGCGGCCAGGGTGTACGAGGCCAGGGTGGCCGTGGGCGTAATGCTGCCCACCGTAGTATAAATGGCACCCCCATCAGTCGAAATCTCCACCAATACGGCGCTGGCCGGCGAGGTTTGTGCCGCGTCGGTGCCGTAGAGTGCGGCCAGGAACGTGATGTTGCCGGCCCCGCCGCTCTTATCGAAGTTCATACTGGCCGTGCCCAGCGTGCGCAGGCGCACGGCTTGGCCGTTGTTCTTTTTCTCGCCCGTGCCGGGCGTAGCCGTAGGAGCCTGGGCGCCCAACAGGGCTTCGGTGAAGTTCCATGAGCCAGTGGTCAGTACCACGTTACCCGACGGGTAGGTGGCCTTCGTACCAGCTTCAAACGGCTCGAAGAAGCCGGTAGGCGGCGTGGTCACCGTCACGGCCTGGGTGAGCGAACCACCAGCAGTCGTAATGTTGAGCGTGAAGGAGCCCGCCTGGGTTGCCAGCAGCGTAAAGCTGGCCTGGGTACTCGAAGCCGTAACAGTGCCCACGGTTACGGTCCCGGCCGTGTTGCTGGTAATCGTGACAGTGGCACCGCTCAGGCTGGTGCCGGTCACCACTTCAGTGCTCTGAATACCAGCCAGAATGCTCGTAGCCGAGTAGTTGGTGGCCGTAGGCGGTGGGGTGTTGGACTGGCCGGTCAGGTTGATGACGTAGCTCGGCTCGCTCTGGTCGTTGTTGGTAATGGTGACCACCCCGGTCTTAGCCCCAGCCGTTGTGGGGTTGAAGGTTACCGTGAAGGTGGCCGTGCTGCTTGGGGCAACGGTGAAGGGCGTGCTGGGCGCGCTCAGGGTGAAGCCCGCTCCGGTGCTGCTAGTAATGCCGGCACCGCTCACTGTCAGCACGTCGGTCGTGCTCGTATTCTGTACCGTGAACGTTACGGGGCCTACAGGTGTGCCGAAGTTGGTCGTGCCGAAGTCGTAGGTGCTGCCGGTCAGGTAGTCAACGCCCGCTACCTGCACGTTGATTTCAGGGTTAGGAGCCAGGGTGGCGAAGGTGACAGCCGGGCTGGAAGTAGCCGTGCCGTTGCCACCGCAGTCGCTGGACACCGTCACGGAGTAGCTGGTATTGGGGGCCAAGCCGGTCACAGTAATTGGCGAGCTGGTACCCGTGGCCGTAATGGCTGTGCCGCCAGCCGTAGGTGTCACTGCCACCGTGTAGCCGCCAGTGGCCGTGGCATCGCCCGTGAAGGCAATGCTGGCCGAGGTTGACCCTGGCGTGGCGCTCACACTCGTGGGTGCTATGCAGCTGGCTGAAGCCGCCGTGGTCGTGACGGTAGCCGCCGCCGAAGTCACGGTTCCGCCGCCCGCAGCCGAAGTGCAGGTAGCCGTCACCGTTACTGAATAGCCGGTGCTGGCTGCCAGGCCGGTCAGGCTGATGGGCGAGCTGGTGCCCGTGGCCGTAATGGCCGTGCCCCCGGCCGTTGGCGTCGCGGTGACGGTATAAGGACTGGTATTGGTGGCATCGGGCACAAAGGCCACGCTGGTGCTGCTGCTATTGGTGCCCGAGAACGTAGGTGCGGCCGGTGCTACGCAGGTCACCGTTGGTATGGCCGTCGAAGTAACCGCCACGTTATCGATGGAAATTTTGGGCCGATTGCCGCTGCCGGTGTTGTCGCCGTTGGGAGAAGCAAAAAACCGCACTACTACCGTTGCCTGGTTGTTGAGCGCAGCGGGCAAAGCAATGGTTCGCGTGCCCGATTCGGCAGTGGTGGTATTGCTTACAATGGGAGCAGTATACCCCGTGGCTGTGTAATCGGTGAATGTTACCCCGTTGTCGATGCTATACTGAATTTTCAGCGTTTGCTTTCGGGGATTAGCGTCGTTAGCCGTATTGACCACCTTGGCATAGTCGAACGAAAGGTTGCCTGCCGTGCGGTTGGAGAAGTTGAGCAGCAGGTCGAAGGCCGCAGCATTGCTGGGAACGGCGGTGCCCGTAGCCAGCAGCACAATGTTGAGCGTCCCTTTCTGTACGCCTCCACTAGCGCCAGTAACGAACACGGCGCTCTGGTTAGCCGGCGAAGTCGCCACACTAGTTGCTGTCCGGTAGTTGTTTGCTCCCGCCCCGGCCGCGAAGTTGTTGGTCCAGTTGGCGATGTCAGCAAAGTCCTGCGAATAGTTGCCGGTTGATAAATCATAAAAGGTCTGCGCCCTGCCCGCCAGCGGCAGCAAAAGCAACAGGGTTAGCAGCCGCATCCAGCGGAAAGGCTGCCCCTTCGTGTAGAGTGTTTGCATAAATGTGCGTGTAAAATGTGGAAATAAAACGTTGAATAAGTGGGAACAGCCACAAATGGAAACCGGCAAAATCCTATCAATGAAAAATCCATATCAAGATTTAAACCAATAACATGCCGTCGGTTTCAGGTTTTGGCAGCCAACAAGGTAGGGAAAAAATCAGGCATCGCCTCCCCCCCCCGCTACCCGCATCGGCTCCTAATGCGTTTGCTACAGTCCAATGAATTTTGGACGCGCGTTTAGACGGCTATTTTAGCGCCCGCAGCTCATCGAGGGCCTTCCGCGTATCGGCCTGCTTGCGCTGTTCCTTCTCCTCGCCCGAGGCCGGTGTTTTAGGCTCTGTACCAAAAAAAGCCAGTATGTTCTGCCGGGCCACCGGGGTTAGGTTCTCGAATTTTTTGTCGGACAGCTTGCGGAGCCACTCGCCGTAGGTTTCGTCGGCTAGCGGGTACTCGCCGGCGCGCGTGGGGTGGCCGGTATCAAAGTCGGCGTTGGCCAGCTTCAGGGGCATGGCAGCCGTGTCGGCCGGCTGGCGGCTGATGTCGGCGCAGTAGGCCGCCATGGTTTTGCGGAAGCTGGCCCGAAACAGCGCCTGGGCTTCTGGAGTGGGCAGCTTGAAAGCAAAGGGCTTAAGCGGCCCGATTTTGGGCAGCACCCGAATAAAGTAGGACATGATGCGGGCCCCAAACCCGGGCTTTTTGTAGGAATCGCCGTACAGCTTGCGGTACTCGCGGGGCCGCTCCTGCTTGAGGTAGTCGCGCCGCCGAGCGCCGGGGCTAATTTTTAGAATGTCCTTGCGCTTGGAATGCCAGGCCGCGCGGGCAGCCGTCGGAATCAGCTGGCTTACGGCGAAGCGGAAACTGGCAATGCTCAAGTCCACGTTCACGATGACCTGGCCTAGCTCCAAGCCGTAGGTTTTCAGGAAGGCCCGCTCCAAAGTAGCCTTGCTAACCTGGAAACCAATTTTCTGGTGATAGTCCGAGTTGCGGTACTTGCCGCTGGCCAGCTGCACCACGTCGAAGGCAAACTCCAGCTGCGTGTGCTGCTTGGGCGCCTGTTCATAGGTGATGACATCACCGTACTTGGCCCGCAAATCGGGGTAGACGGAGGCCATGGCTTTGTTAGTGCCTTCGGGGTGGCCGTTCAGGTCGGCCTCGTAGTGGGCCAGGCTGCCCAGGGCAAAGGCGTAGTCGTTGCGGTCGCGGGCCTCAGCCAGCATGTTGCGCACGAAATCGCCCGAGCGCACATAGTGCGTGAGGTTGGTAAACAGCACCGAGCCAAAAGGATAATACCCCATGTCCTGAATGATGGCCCCGCCATAAGCGTAGGCCTTGGCATCGGCCAACTGTTCGGGAGTCGAGTTTGGGTAGCGCTTCAGAATAGCCGGTACCAAGCAGCGCTCCCAGGTCGAATCGATGTTGGCCTGGTGAGTGAGTACGGCGTAACCGGCTGCGGGCCGGGCTGCCAACGCCAGCACCAATACCAGCAAAAGAGAAAAAGAGCGCAGCATGAAAAAAGGAGAAGAAAGCACAACATTACGTGCTGGCTCAACGGCAAACCTCCAGCCTGCGTTGCCGCCCCTCTCCTACCTGTCGGTACGGCCGTGCTGCAAAGGCGTAAGTGCTGCGCGAGCAGAACGTTTGGCCAAGCCCCAGCGCCGCGTCCAAGAACCCGGGCCAGCAGGAAAAATCGGACGAATGCACGCTTTTGGGGCAGCCACCCTCAAAGAATTTACGTTCGTTTCTTGCCACCCCCGTCAGTTCTCAGCCCCCTCGTTTTCCACTTTACCATCAACGGGCGCTGCTCTGCCGCCCTACTTACCGTGCATGGCACCTACACCGGCACGCTCTCGGCCACCAGCAAAATCCCGGGAATTGATTTCCGGCAGCTGGCTCGCGGCGCATGCGATTACACGCGCCCTTGCCGGGCCAGCAGCTCCAGGGTTTCGCGGTGGCGCTTTTCGGCCAGGTCCTCGCTGTGCGAGGCCACGGCCCAAATAGCGGCCGGAATCCAGCCAATCAGCGTCAGGTGCAGAATGCCGCACACGATGCCTTTGAGAATATGGCCGTTGAGAATCATCGAAATACCGGGGAGCAGAATAGCCAGTAGCATTGTAAGGAGGAAAAGTAGGGGCCGGCAAACGTACTATATTCCACCAACTAGCAGAGTCTCCTTTGCTATCCACCAATACTTGGCCGCTGAAAAGCAAAAGCCCTCATTTCCGAACTGGAAATGAGGGCTTACTTGTAGAGAGCGAGGGATTCGAACCCCCGGAGGTTTGACCCTCAACGGTTTTCAAGACCGCCGCAATCGACCACTCTGCCAGCTCTCTGGGTCAATTACTCGTGCGCCGAAATACGTAATTGAAACAAAAAAGGCTTTTTCCGGCGCAGAAAAAGCCTTTCGTAGAGAAGGGGGGATTCGAACCCCCGATACCGTTGCCGGTATAACGGTTTTCGAAACCGTCGCATTCGACCACTCTGCCACCTCTCTAGAAGCTCCCCGAGTGATTGGGGAGTGCAAAAGTAAAAAGGAAACCGAAACGAAAAACCTGCTTTGCGAAAAAACTACCAACTTTTTGCTAGCAGCCTGAGAGCCAGCGCCTCATTTTTCGGCGCCGACGCGCTGAGACTCCAGCTGCTCGCGCATCATCTGGCGACGCCGGCCGGTGATGGCGTCCATGCTCACATTCACCTCAAAGCCGATGATGAGCGTCATGCACACAAATTCCAGCCACACCATGAAGCCCACCAGCGCCCCGATGGAGCCGTAGAAAGTGTTGTAGGAGTTGAAAATACGGACGTAGAGCGTGAACAAAAACGACACCAGAAAAATGAGCAGCGTGGCCACAATGGCCCCCGCCGACACTAGCGGCCACTTGTCGTGCACGGGCGGCACGAAGTAATAAATCACGCAGGTCGTGCTCAGAAACAGCCCCACCAGCGAACCATAGCGGATGAGGGTGAGCACCAAATCGGTGAACCGCTCGGGCACGATTTCATAGAACACCAGCCCGTCGATGAGGTAGGTACCGAAAAAGATGCCCGCAATGGCCAGCAACAGAATCAGTGCCAGCACGAAGGTCAGTCCGGTGGCAATCATGCGCTTGCGAAGGTAACTGCGATGCTTAAACCAAGGATATTTCTTTTCAAAAGCATCGAGCAGCGCCATGATGCCGTTGGAACTGAGTACCAGCGCCGTGCCAAAACCGAACGAAAGCAAACCGCCGTGCGGAATGTTCACAATGTCCTCGATGGTGCCGGCGGTGGCCGCGTACAACTCGCGCGGCATGAAGTCGGCCAGAAACTGGAGGATGTCAACGTTCAGGTTCGGCACGGGGATGTACGGAATGAGCGTGAACAGGAAAATAATGGTTGGAAACAGGGCCACCGTGAGGTTGAAGGCCATGTAGGCGGCGCGCTTCTCCAGCGAGTCAAGCCGCAGCTCGTGTAAGATGCGGTCAAGAATATCGTAGAGCGAAGCTCCGCTGTTGCCGATACGCAACCGTTTTAGCCCCACAATCAGCCGCCGGTAGGGACGCTGCTGGCGCACATCGGGCAGGCGGGCTCGGCGAATGGCGGCGGGGGCTTTCAAGGACGTTTTGACTATTAAATCATGGAACGTGATGCTTCCTCCGGCGTTCGCTTGCCGAAGCATCTCAACCGTAACAGTAGCTCAATCTAAACAATGAAACGTCAGAGGTGCTTCGCGGCGCTCCACATGACGAACAACTACTGCTGCTTATTACTTGCGAAACGCCGCCGGTGCGGGCGCATCGGGCGGAATGGCCCCGGGCGTGGGCAGCACGGGGCTATCAAATTCGTCTTCGCTAAAATACGGCAGCAAACGTTCCTGAATGTTGGCGGGCATGGCCACGGGCCGGCCGGTAGCCGTTTTCACGAACACCATGAGCGTATGGCCTTCGGTGAGTAGCTGGCCGGCCTCGTTGTAAATCTCATACTCGAACAGCACCCGCGCCCCTTCAGGCGGCTGGCGCAGCAGCAGGCGCACCGTCAGCAGGTCATCGTAGCGGGCCGGGCGGCGGAATTTGGTGCGCAACTCCCCCACCGGCATGCCCACGCCATCGGCTTCCATGTCCTTGTAATTGATGCCGAGCTTGCGAAAGGCTTCGGTGCGAGCCACTTCGAAATACGCCGCGTAATTGCCGTGATAGACGTAGCCCATCTGGTCGGTTTCGGCGTAGCGCACGCGGATTTGGATGTCGGAGGTGTACATGATAACAGGCATTATCTGAACGTCATGCAGAGCGCAGCGAAGCATCTTGCCCGCCACCACTAATATGATGTCAGCTTTACGATTGGATTACTGGCTGCGGGCAAGATGCTTCGCTGCGTTCTGCATGACGTTCGCCGGATGGCTACTTAATCCCGGCCCGGTTCAGCGCGGCCTGGTAGCGGCGCGCGTTGGCAATGTGCTCCGTCTCATTCGTGGCAAACGCGTGGTAGCCGCTGAAATCCTCTTTGGCGCAGAAGTAGATGTAGCTGTTGCTTTCGGGCTTCAACACGGCGTCGATGCTGGCAATGCTGGGCAGGTTGATGGGGCCAGGCGGCAGGCCAGCGTACTTATAGGTATTGTAGGGCGAGTCCTTTTGCAGGTGCACGTTCAGCACGCGCTTGATGGTGAAGTCGCGGTTGGCGTACACCACCGTGGGGTCGGCCTGCAGCTTCATGCCGCGCTTGAGGCGGTTGAGGTACACGCCGGCAATGCGCGGCCGCTCGTCGGCATGCTGCTGCTGCTCGGCTTCCACGATGCTGGCCAGCGTGCTCACCTGGGCGCGGGTGAGGTGCAGCTTCTCGCGCTGGGCGTCGCGGGCGGGGGTCCAGAACTTCTCGTACTCCTTTTTCATGCGCTGCATGAGGTTGGTGGCCGAGGTGTTCCAGTACAGCTCGTAGGTATTCGGGATGAACATGCTCAGCACCGTGGTGGTGTCGAAGCCCAAGCTGCGGGTGTAGCCCGGGCTGGCCAGCAGCGAGTCGATGGTAGCGGGCTGGGCGTCAATCTGGGTCGAGAGCTTGTCGGCCAGTTCGCGACGCAGGCGCACGTTGGTAAAGGTGAGCTTGAGCGGCGACTGCAACCCGGCCTTCAACACGTTGATGAGTTGCCTATTGGTGTAGCCGTCCTTGAGCTCGTAGCGGCCGGGCTTCACATGGGCCGGGTACTTCATGAGCTTGGCCACGAAGTGCAGCGAAAGCCGGTCGACGACCACGTTGGTGGCATCAATGGTCTTCAGGGCCTGCTGCCAGTCGTCGCCGCGGCGCACGATGACGTAGGTGGGCTTGCCCTTGATTTCGATGTTGGCGGTGAAGAATACCTGGTAGAAATAGTACGAGAAGCAGACCAGCGCAAGCGTGAAAACAACGCTCACGGCGCCCCAGCGCTTGCGGCGTTTGAGGGCATCGTCGCGGCGTTCGAGGATGGACTTTGGGGCGGGTTTGGCCATGGGAATTAAAGCAGAAAACAGAGGAGCGGCGCCAAAAGTACGAAGCTCCGCCACGGCAGCCCGCGCGGCGTGGCCAAGTTGGCGCGTTTCGGCCGGAGGTAGTACCTTTCCCGCGCCTTTGGCCCGCCCAAGCCGCTGAGCCGGTTTTGGTCGGCTTGCGGCGGCCCCCGCCCTTCCCGCTTCACTTACATTCTTCGTTTTTTCTATGCCCGCAACCCTGCTCCGCATTCATCCCGAGAATCCGCCCCAAAACCGCATTCAGCAAGCCGTTGAGGTACTGCGCAAGGGCGGTGTCATTATTTACCCCACCGATACCGTGTATGGCATCGGCTGCGACGTGACCAATGCCAAAGCTGTGGAGCGCGTGTGCCGCATCAAGGGCATCAACCCCGAAAAAGCCAACCTGAGCTTTATCTGCTACGACCTGTCGCACATTTCCGACTACGCTCACGGCATCAGCACCGCCACTTACAAAGTCATCAAGAAGGCGCTGCCCGGTCCCTTCACGTTTCTGTTCGAAGCTAGCGCTAACGCTCCGCGCTTCGGCGGCACCAAGCGCAAAACCGTCGGCATCCGTGTGCCCGACAACCAGATTATTCGCCAGTTGGTGAAGGAGCTCGGCAACCCTATCGTGAGCACGTCGGTGCGCGAAAGTGCCGAAACCCTCGAAGAGTACGTGACCGACCCCGACCTGATTTTCGAAAAATACCGCCTGCTCGTGGACTTGGTGATTGACGGGGGTTTTGGCAATAACACTCCCAGCACCATCGTCGACTGCATCAACGACGAATTCGACATCGTCCGCGAAGGCGCCGGCGACATCGAGCCGTTCCTCTAGAAAAGCCCCATCTGTCACTGTGAGCGAAGCCAGCCTTCCTCTCTGCGACCAGCCTAATAATGTGAAAAGCCCCGACGCTGCGTAGTGTCGGGGCTCTGTGTTTGAAGTAAAAGGGTGTCACATCTTCTCAAAAGGCTTTGTCACAAGTTAGGCTGGTCGCTGAGGGTAGACGGATTGTTTCGTCGTGACTTCTCGCAATGACAGGCTACCCTACCGTTTGTGCTTCCATCTTCTGTGTGTCCACAGATATTGTTCGGGCGAGGCGCGCATGTCCGTTTCCAGTTGTCGGGCAAAAGCTTCGGTGACGGGAAACGTGCCGGCCGGCGCCACCTTAGCCACGCGGCCATCGGGTAGTTCGCTGAAGGTGACTTCGTAGTACCCGCGCCGTACTCGCTGAATTCCAATGTAAACTAAAGCACAGTCGAACTGCACGGCCAGGCGGTCGGCGCTGGTATAGAAGCTGGTGTCCTGGTTGAGGAACTGGGTCCAGTAAGGACGGTCTTCGGGGCCGGCAGCCTGGTCGGTAAGCAGGCTGAGGATACGACCTTCGCCGCGATGGGCCACCATGTAGCGCAGCGTGGCCAGCATTGGCACGGCATCGGCCCCGAGGCGGGTGCGCAGGCGGCGCGTGAAATGCTCAAAAAACAGGTTGTTCAACGGCTTGTACACACCGGCGGCCCGACCGGGGAATTCCAGCTCTGCGCCGTTTAGGAGCCACTCCCAGTTGCCCATGTGTGAGCCCAACGCCAGCACCAACCGGTTTTCAGCGAAGTGGTTCGTCATAACCTCCGGGTTGGTGAAGTGCATGCGCGGCCGCAGCTCTTCGGACGAAATGGCGGCGGCCTTCAAAATCTCAACCACTACCTGGGAAAAGTGCCGGTAAAAAGCCTTGCCCGTGCGTTCGATTTCGGCCGGTGTTTTCTCCGGAAAAGAATTGCGCAGATTTTCCGTAACCACACGCCAGCGGTAGCGCACCACGTAAGCCAGCAGCACATAAATAACTTCTGCCAACACATATAGTACGGCCAACGGCAGGTGCGCCAGCCCCAGCAGCAGCCAGCGCACCGGCTCGAAGTACCAGGCATAGGGCCGGGCGGTGGTTGCCATCGTTCCTTTTATGGCCATACCTAGCGGGCGGCCGGCGCCCCGGCAGGCGCATAATCGGCCGTGTTGCGCTGGCCAATGGCGCGGTGGCCGGCAATTAGCTTTTTGTTACCGGGGCCACCATACACTTCTATAAACAGTGTGAACGGCCCGTCGGGCAACGGCCCAAAAGGCAACTGGCCCACTACGGTGGTCGGCCGTCCAGCCTGGGGCGTGAGCTCGCCGTCGGCATCGGCGGCCGAACCGTCGGGGGTGGTAAGGTGGTAATGCACGCGCAGGGCCGGACTGGCTGGGGCGTTGTGCAGCTCGGTGTAGAAAAACAGATTTTCAGCCCCGCGTCCGTAGCTACCGCCGGGCGTGCGGGTGAGGCGGTAGCCGCCCCGGCCAAAGTTGTCGTCGCTAGCTCCGCGCACAGCCGGGCGGGCCAACAGTACCACATCGCTGAGGAACGGGCTAGTAGCCGGCGTTTCCAACACCAACGGTTTCTCAACAATAGTTTCGCCGTTGGCACTCTTGTACTGGTCCTTCACCATACCACGTAGGGTGTACTTACCATCGGGGAGCTGCACGCGCTTGAGGAAGCTCAACGGATTTTTGATGGCAATGGTGGTATCGTTGAGCACCGGTGGCTTCAGGGTAATGACTTCGTGGTAGGCAGGCTTGCCGTCGGCCTTCAAAATATCGAGCGTAACCACGGCCGACGATTGGAACGAGCGCGGCGCCCGCTGCCGGTAGGTAAGCGGCTGCGTAGGCACGGTCACATATATTTCCACTTCCGCCCCTCTCACCACCTTATCGAGGTTGCGGAAGCGGGCTACATCGAGCAGCAGCTGCGGCGGCCCGGCCTGGGCAACCAGCGTGGTAAAGGTGGCCAGCAAGGTGAGAAGGTAACGCATGGGGCAAAAGTACGGTAATGGAAAAGGACGCATTACGCCAACGCCATGCCAAGTGCCGCGCGGCCTGACGTTCTTTTGCAGCGGCGCGGCTTTGGTCCTGCCTTAGTCGTCCTTCCCCACCATGATTATCCTCACCGAACTCCATTACCACCCGCCGGCGCACTTTTTTGCCGCGCTGCTGCACGCCGATGGCCTGCTGCTCGAAGCGCACGAGCACTACCGCAAGCAAACCTACCGCAACCGCTGCCTCATCCGCACGGCGCAGGGGGTGCAGCCGCTCACCGTGCCGGTACTCGATGGCAACCGCGCCGAAAAGGTGAGCATTGCCGAAATAGAAATCGACTACCGCCAGAACTGGATTCACCGCCACTGGCGCACACTGCAAACCGCCTACGGCAACAGCCCGTACTTTGAATATTACGCCGACTACCTGCACGATATTTACGTACAGAAACCCGGGCGCCTCTTCGACCTGAACCAGCAGTTTTTGCAGCTCATGCTGAAGTGCTTTCGGCTGCCGCTGCCCGTGCACCTTACCTCCGAATACCACGCGCACTACCCGGCGCAACCTTCTGCGCAAAATCCCAGTCTACCTACTAGCCAGCCTGTCGTAGCCGACTGCCGCGACTGGTTGACACCCAAAGCCGCCTCGATTTCCCCGAAACCTGACACTCCGGCAGCCTCAGCCCTCGTGCGGCCCTATCCGCAAGTGTTTGGCCCAGGTTTTGAGCCCGGCCTGAGTGTGCTGGACCTGTTGTTTTCGCAGGGCCCGGCAGCCGGCCAGTTTTTGCAATAGCCTGCAAATATTGGCCATTAGTTGAATTACTGGTTATGTACCTTATTTTGGTTCGAACCATCGCCCGAACCGGCTTGTTTTCAAGTCACCCCGGCCCAACCCGTCGTTCGTGTTACTCGCCCGACGCGGGGCTTACTTGATTTTTCACTACGTTTATTGGCATGGAAGCTAAATTCTCAAACCGCGTCAAGGAGGTGATTTCCCTCAGCCGGGAGGAAGCCATCCGTCTCGGGCACGACTACATCGGCACCGAGCACCTGCTCCTGGGCATGATTCGCGAAGCCGAAGGCACCGCCCTTGGCCTGTTGCGCAAGCTGGGCGTGAGCATCGACGAGCTAAAATTCTCGCTCGAACAGGCCACCCGGAACACCGCGACGCAGGGCACCAGCATTACCGGCTCGATTCCGCTCACCAAGCAAACCGAGAAGGTGTTGAAAATCACCTACCTCGAAGCCAAGATTTTCAAGTCGGAAATTATTGGTACTGAACATCTCCTGTTGTCCATCCTGCGCGATGAGGACAACATTTCTTCCCAAATTCTCAGCAAATTCAACGTGAACTACGAAACTGTGCGCGACTCGCTGGATTACCACGGTAATGCCGGTGCTGCCCCGCAAAACCGTACCCCCGACACGGACGACGACGACAACGATCGCCTCTTTGGGGCTTCGGGACCCGGCGGAGGCCGTGGGGCTGGCGCTGGTGCCGGTGCTGCCAAAAAGCCCGGCGAAAAGTCGCGCACTCCGGTGCTCGACAACTTTGGCCGCGACCTCACCAAACTGGCTGAGGACGATAAGCTCGACCCCATTGTAGGCCGCGAGAAAGAAATTGAGCGCGTGGCCCAGATTCTGAGCCGCCGCAAAAAGAACAACCCCATCCTCATCGGTGAGCCCGGCGTGGGCAAAACGGCCATCGCCGAAGGCCTGGCCCTGCGCATTATTCAGAAAAAGGTAAGCCGCGTGCTCTTTAACAAGCGCGTGGTGACGCTCGACTTGGCTTCACTGGTGGCTGGCACCAAGTACCGTGGCCAGTTTGAGGAGCGCATGAAAGCCGTGATGAACGAGCTGGAGAAGTCGCCCGACGTGATTCTATTCATCGACGAGTTGCATACCATTGTGGGCGCCGGTGGTGCTTCGGGTTCGCTCGATGCTTCGAACATGTTCAAGCCGGCTCTGGCCCGCGGCGAGATTCAATGCATCGGCGCCACCACGCTGGACGAGTACCGTCAGTACATCGAGAAGGACGGCGCTTTGGCCCGTCGATTCCAGATGGTAATGGTGGACCCCACTACGCCCGAGGAAACCATCGAAATCCTGCACAACATCAAGGACAAGTACCAGGACCACCACCACGTGGTGTATACCGACAAGGCCATTGAGCAGTGTGTGATGCTGTCGGACCGTTATATGTCGGACCGTTTCCTGCCGGACAAGGCCATCGACATTCTCGATGAAGCCGGTGCCCGCGTGCACATCAACAACATTGTGGTGCCCGAGGACATTCTCACGCTCGAAGAGCAGATTGAGAACATCAAAGGCGAGAAAAACCGCGTGGTGAAATCGCAGAAATACGAGGAAGCTGCTAAGCTCCGCGACACCGAGAAGAAACTTCTGGACCAACTTGAAACGGCTAAAAAAAGCTGGGAAGAGGAGACCAAGAAGAAGCGCTACACGGTGAAGGAGGAAAACGTGGCTGAAGTTATCGCCATGATGACCGGCATCCCCGTTTCGCGCGTGGCCCAGAACGAAAGCCAGAAACTCCTCAACATGAACGAGGAGCTGCAAGGCAAAGTAATTGGCCAGGACAAAGCCATTAAGCAGCTGGTGAAAGCCATTCAGCGCACCCGCGTTGGCTTAAAGGACCCCAAGAAGCCCATCGGTTCGTTCGTGTTCCTCGGCCCGACGGGCGTGGGTAAAACGGAGCTAGCCAAGGTGCTTGCCACATACCTGTTCGACAAGGAAGATGCGCTGGTACGCGTCGATATGTCGGAATACATGGAGAAATTCAGCGTATCGCGCCTAGTAGGCGCACCTCCCGGCTACGTGGGCTACGAAGAAGGCGGCCAGCTGACGGAGAAAATCCGCCGCAAACCGTACTCGGTTATCCTGCTCGACGAGATTGAGAAGGCGCACCCAGACGTGTACAACCTGCTTCTGCAGGTGCTGGACGACGGCATCCTCACCGATGGTCTGGGCCGCAAGGTGGACTTCCGGAACACCATCATCATCATGACCTCGAACATTGGGGCGCGTGACTTGCAGGACTTCGGCGCCGGCATCGGCTTCGGCACCAAGGCCCGCCAGGACAACCTAGATGAGCTGACCAAGAGCACCATCACCAACGCGCTGAAGAAAACCTTCTCGCCCGAGTTCCTCAACCGTTTGGATGACGTCATCGTCTTCAACTCGCTGGACAAAAAGGACATTCACAAAATCATCGACATCAGCTTGGCCAAGCTCCTCTCGCGGGTTCAAGCCCTCGGCTACCGTGTCGAGTTGACGGAAGCTGCCAAGGACTTCGTAGCCGACAAAGGCTACGACCCCAAGTACGGTGCCCGTCCGCTGAACCGTGCCATCCAGAAGTACATCGAAGACCCGATTGCCGAGGAAATCCTCAAAGCCCAGGTTGTACACGGCGACGTTATCACCGCCGATTACACCGAAGGCGCAGAGGAACTGGTTTTCGCTGTGAGCAAGAGCGGCGAGGTGCAGAACCTCGCCAGCGACGAGCGCCCGGCCGACAAGCCAGAAGCTCCCGATGCTGACACGAAGAAATAAGTGCTAGCAAGCGAACGTTAGAGGGCTGGTTTCCGCAAGGGAGCCAGCCCTTTCTTTGCGAGTATTCTTTCACCCATACCCTTTCACTATGTTCAAAACACACTTTCATTCTTTCGCAATTGCCCTGCTGCTGGCCCTGCCAGTAGCCGTTAGTGCCCAAGACCAGAAGCCAGAAGCGCCTTATAACGCTCAGCTAATTGTTCGTCAGCCCGAAATCGGGCAGGGCAGCCCTTCGTTTGTGCCTTCGCCGCAGGTACGCGGCATGAAGGCACTTTCGGATGGCAAAGTCTATTTGGTGTCTACTGATAACAAACAGCTGCTGGCATACCAGGGCAACCGCTTGGCATGGAAGGCCGATGTGGTAGGCTCGTGCCCTACTGTTGTCGGCCCACGAAAAATCAGCAAAGTGCTGCTGGGGCCCAAAACGATTCTGGTAACAGTTGGCGAGCGCACATTTGCCGAGGTTGATACGGCTACCGGCAAAGTAAAAGTGGCCGACGGACAGAAGGGCTAACCACCTTTCATATGGCAATTAGCAGCCGGCTCCTAAGAAAGGGGCCGGCTTTTTTGCGCCTATGCATTACCTTGCTGCTTGATATAGACCATCCTAACTACAATCGCTGTACTTCTCGCCTTCTTCTTATGAATTTTCTTCAACGAATGGCCCTCGCTGGGGCAGGTGCGGCTTTAGCCAGCGGTGGAGCACTTGCGCAAACGGCCCCGGCAGCTCCGCCAATGGCGCCTATCAAGCCCAAAGTTTTTACTGATTTCGGTATTCAGCGCACCGATAACTATTACTGGTTGAATAAGCCAACCGACCCGGCCGTTCTCAAATACCTGAACGCCGAGAACACCTACTACGACCAGCAAATGGCCGCTACGGTGCCTTTGCAGAAGAAGCTGGCCCAGGAAATCAAGAACCGCATCAAGCAGGAGGATGCCACCGAGCCCTACCGCGACAACGGCTACTACTACTACTCGCGCTACGAGTTTGGGCGCGAATACCCCATTTATTGCCGCAAGAAGGGCAGCACCATTGGCACCGAGGAAATTGTGCTGAATGGCGACGAGATGGGCAGCAGCCAAAAGTATTTTCAGATTGGCGACTGGGCTGTGAGCGACAACAACCAGTTGCTGGCGTTCTCGACCGATACCGTGAGCCGCCGCCTCTTCACCCTGCATTTCCGCAACCTGGCCACGGGCAAAGACTACCCCGAGCGCATTCAGAATACCGGCGGCGAAATGGCGTGGGCGACCGATAACAAGACGGTGTTCTACACCCGCAAGGACGTGACCACGCTGCTGCCCTACCAGGTGTACCGCCACGTGCTGGGCACCGACCCGAAGAATGACGCCCTCGTGTACGAAGAGAAGGACAACACCTTTAACGTGCACATCAACCGCTCGAAATCGAAGAAATACATTGGCATTAACCTGGTTAGCTCGCTGTCGTCGGAGTACCGCTACCTCGATGCGGCCGTGCCCACCGACATGCCCAAGGTGTTTCAGCGCCGCGAGAAGGACCACCTCTACGACGTGGAGCACCTGGCCGACAAGTTCTACATCCGCACGAACCTGGGCGCACCCAACTACCGCCTGATGGTAACCCCCGTGACGGCTACCGGCAAGTCGGCCTGGGCCGATGCCCTCACCCGCCACCCCGAAATATTTCTCGAGCGCTTCGAGTTGTTCAGCAGCCACGTGGTGCTGAACGAGCGCAAAGGCGGCCTGCGCCAGCTAAAGGTGGTGAGCCTGAAGGACAAGCAGGAGCACTACATTCAGTTCGAAGAGCCGGCTTACACCGCCACCATCGGCGTGAATGCCGAGATGGACACGCCGGTGCTGCGCTACAACTACACCTCGCTCACCACACCGGCTTCCATTTTTGAGTACGACATGAGCAGCCATACCAGCACCTTGGTAAAGGAGCAGCCGGTGCTGGGCAACTATAATAAGTTCGACTACGTGACGGAGCGCGTGTTCGTGAAATCGCGCGACAACAAGTTCATTCCCATGGCCCTGGTGTATAAGAAAGGCACCAAGCTCGATGGCAGCGCCCCGCTGCTGCAATACGCCTACGGCTCTTACGGATTGTCACAGGACCCCACCTTCAGCGCCGCGCGCTTGAGCCTGCTCAACCGCGGGTTTGTGTACGCGCTATGCAACATCCGCGGCGGACAGGAAATGGGCCGGCAGTGGTTTGAAGACGGACGCATGGCGCACAAAATCAACAGCTTCAACGACTTTGTTGATTGCTCGGAATACCTCACCCATCCGCAGGACGTGCGCGTGGGCAACGCGACGGTTAAGAAGCAGTTCACCGCCAAAGACAAGCTGTTTGCCATGGGCGGCAGCGCCGGTGGCCTGCTCATGGGCGCCGTGGTGAACATGCGCCCCGACCTGTACAAAGGCGTGATTGCTGCCGTACCGTTTGTGGACGTGGTAACGACCATGTCGGACCCGAGCATCCCGCTTACCACCAGCGAGTACGACCAGTGGGGTAACCCCGCCAACGAGGAGGAATTCAAGTACATGTTCTCTTACTCGCCCTACGACAACGTAGAAAAGCAGGTCTACCCCAACATGCTCGTTACCACGGGCTTGCACGATTCGCAGGTGCAGTATTTTGAGCCAGCCAAGTGGGTGGCGAAGCTCCGCACCATGAAGACGGACAAGAACGTGCTGCTGCTGCACACCGATATGGCCGCTGGCCACGGCGGGGCCTCGGGCCGCTTCAAGTCGATTGACGACACGGCGCGGCAGTTTGCGTTTATGCTGATGCTGATGGGCAAGACGCTGTAGTATAAGCGCTTGCCTGGGCGTCGCTAGCACGTCATGCTGAGCGAAGTCGGAGCATCTCTACCGAAGCAGTAATTGATTTTACTCTCGCGGTAGAGATGCTTCGACTTCGCTCAGCATGACGTTCTTTTTTCTTTCCACTCCTCCTCACCTAAAACCCGCCGCCCCATAATCTACCCGTAACCTACCTTTGGGCTTCAATTCCCGCGCACTCCTCCCACCCGCGCGCTTAGCCCTGCTCATGCCCGACCCGCACGCCCACGCCCACCTCTCCAAAACCGAATTGCTGGCCCGTAAAAACGAAGAAGCCCTCCTTGGGGGCGGTCAGGCCCGCATTGATGCCCAACACAAAAAAGGCAAGCTCACCGCCCGCGAACGGGTTGATTTGTTAATGGACGAAGGCTCGTTCGAGGAAATTGGCAAATTTGTGATGCACCGCTCCAAGGACTTTGGCCTGGATAAGGAGCATTACCTCGGCGATGGCGTGATAACGGGCTACGGCACCATCAACGGCCGCTTGGTGTACGTTTTCTCGCAGGATTTCACCGTTTTCGGTGGTTCGCTGAGCGAAACGCACGCCGAGAAAATCGTAAAAATCATGGACCTGGCCATGAAGAACGGCGCACCCGTTATTGGCCTGAACGACTCCGGGGGTGCCCGCATCCAGGAAGGGGTGGTGAGCCTAGGTGGCTACGCCGACATCTTCTATAAGAATACTTTGGCTTCGGGCGTGGTGCCGCAGCTTTCGGCCATTATGGGGCCGTGCGCGGGCGGCGCAGTGTACTCGCCCGCCATCACGGACTTTATTCTGATGGTGGAGCACACGAGCTACATGTTCGTGACCGGCCCCAACGTGGTGAAAACCGTGACCCATGAGGAGGTAACCAGCGAAGAGCTCGGCGGCGCCAGCACCCACTCGGCCAAGAGCGGCGTCACGCACTTCAGCTGCGCCAACGAGGTGGTGGCCATCAACCACATCAAGCAGCTGCTGAGCTACATGCCCCAGAACTGCGAGGAAACTGCCCCTGCGCAGCCCTACGAGGCCAGCAGCGACGAAAGCCGCCCGGTGCTGGATAAGCTGATTCCAGAGAATGCCAACCAGCCCTACGACATGCGCGAGGTGATTGAAGGTATCATCGATGTCAACTCCTTCCTGGAAGTCCACCAGAACTTTGCCGAAAACATTGTGGTGGGCTTTGCGCGGCTGGCGGGCCGTAGCATTGGCATCGTGGGCAACCAGCCGGCCGTGCTGGCCGGTGTGCTCGACATCAATGCCAGCACCAAAGCCGCTCGCTTCGTGCGCTTCTGCGATGCGTTCAATATCCCGCTGCTGGTGCTGGAAGACGTGCCCGGCTTCCTGCCCGGCACCGACCAGGAGTGGCGCGGCATCATCACCAACGGCGCCAAGCTGCTTTACGCCTTCTGCGAGGCCACCGTGCCGCGCATCACCGTGATTACCCGCAAAGCCTACGGGGGAGCCTATGACGTGATGAACTCCAAGCACATCGGTGCCGATATGAACTACGCTTGGCCCACCGCCGAAATCGCGGTGATGGGTGCCAAGGGCGCGGCCGAAATCATCTTTAAGCGTGAGATTGCCACGGCTGAGGACCCGGCTGCCAAGCTGCAGGAAAAGGTAGATGAGTACCAGGAGAAGTTTGCCACGCCCTACCGCGCCGCCCACCGCGGCTTCGTAGACGAGGTAATTCTACCCTCGCAGACGCGCCAGAAGCTGATTCGCGCCTTCAAGATGCTGGAGAACAAAGTGGACACTATGCCGCGTAAGAAGCACGGCAACATTCCGTTGTAGTTTATTCTAAAAAGGTGCTCATGAATCCATCATCCCCATACTTTGCACCTCTTGTTTTTTTATTCGTTGGGTTGGTGGTTGTTTTTGTAGCGCCTTTCTTGGGTTTTGGCTCAAGACTTCTTTCTAGCTTCGCCTTTGCTAGTTCTAAGCTCAATAGCCCAGACGTAAATACACTTTCAAAGCCTGTTACGAAGCACATTCGCGCTATTGGAATTGTAACGATGTTAGGGGCACCAATCTCAACAATAAGCTTAACAGCCGCTTTAACATTTGTTAATCTTGTTGTTGTCGGCATATCAATCAAATTATTAATTACAGTTTCCAGAGCGTTCCAATCCCGAGCCTAATTTTACTATGCGTCCCGAATCCTTCGAATTCCTCCGAAACTACCTCAACAACCCCTCCCCCACCGGCTTCGAAAAGGAAGGCCAGAAACTGTGGCTGGAATACATCAAGCCGTACATCGACGAGTATTTCGTGGATACCTACGGCACGGTGGTGGGTGTAATTAACCCCGAAGCGAAATACAAGGTCGTGATTGAGGCCCACGCCGACGAGATTTCCTACTTCGTGAATTACATCACCAAGGAAGGCTATCTCTACTTGCGCCGCAACGGCGGCTCCGACCCGCTGGTAGCACCCAGCAAGCGGGTGAATATTTTCGGGGAGAAGGGCATCGTGAAGGGCATTTTTGGCTGGCCCGCCATTCACGTGCGCAAAGTCGAGCAGGACAAAGCCCCGACCATCGAAACCGTGTTTCTGGACTGCGGCGCCAGCAGCGCCGACGAAGTGGCCGAAATGGGCATCCACGTGGGTTCGGTGGTGACGTTTGAGGACGAGTTTACGGTACTAAACGAAAAGTTTTACGTGGGCCGCGCCCTCGACAACCGCGTGGGCGGCTTCATGATTGCCGAGGTAGCGCGCATGCTCAAAGAGAACGACAAGAAGCTTCCCTTCGGTCTCTACATCGTGAACGCGGTGCAGGAGGAAATTGGCTTGCGCGGCGCCGAAATGGTGGCCCACCGCATCAACCCCGACGTGGCCATCATTACGGACGTGACGCACGACAGCCAGTCGCCAATGTATGAGAAAAAGACAGCCGGCGACATCAGCTGCGGCAAAGGCCCGGTGATTACCTACGGCCCCGCCGTGCAGAACAACCTGCGCGACCTCATCATCGACACGGCTAAGCAGGCCGAAATACCCTTCCAACGCGCCGCTGCTACCCGCGCCACCGGCACCGATACCGATGCGTTCGCCTACTCCGGTTCGGGTGTGGCCTCAGCCCTAATTTCGCTGCCCCTGAAATATATGCACACCACCGTCGAAACCGTGCACCGCGACGACGTGGACGGTGTGACGCGCCTGATTTACGAGACGCTGCTGCGCATCGAAGACGGCCACGATTTCCGGTATTTCAACTAGCGTTTTCTTTTTTATCCGTCATCCTGAACACGGTGAAGGACCTTATCACGACCGAGCAAATTGCCTCACCGTGATAAGGTCCTTCACTGCGTTCAGGATGACAGAATTTTTTACATGGATTTACCAGTTATTCCGTCCCTGCCCCTCAACGTAACCGACCAAATGGGCCGCCGCGTGGCGGTGCCGTTTCCGCCGCGCCGCATTGTATCGCTGGTACCGTCGCAGACGGAGCTGCTGTTCGATTTGGGGCTGGGCGAGAGGGTGGTGGGGGTCACGAAATTCTGCATTCACCCAGCCGATGCACGCACAAATGCCACAGTGATTGGCGGCACCAAAAACTTCAATTTCGAAAAAATAGCCGCCCTGAAGCCCGATTTAATCATCGGCAATAAGGAAGAGAATTACCAGGACGGAATCGAGCAATTAGCGACCAGCTACCCGGTCTGGCTCAGCGATATCAGCAATTTGACCGAGGCCCTGGACATGATTCGGCGCGTCGCCTTCATTGTTGGGGCCAAGGAAAAAGGCACTGCGCTGGCGGCCGACATTGAAGCCTCATTTGCAAACTTAGAAGCTACTGCAGCTGGGGAATCCCCTGATTCAGCAGCTTACTTCATCTGGCGCAAGCCCTACATGGCAGCCGCCACGGGCACATTTATCGACGACCTATTGCACCGGGCAGGCCTGGTGAATGCCTTCGCCGGGCTGAGCCGCTACCCGGAAATCACGGCCGAGCAATTGGCCGCGGCAAGGCCGCAGCGCATTTTGTTATCCTCCGAACCCTATCCGTTTGGCGAAAAGCATATGGCCGAGTTTCAAGCCATATGCCCGGCCGCGAAAATCGAGATTGTCGACGGTGAATTATTTAGCTGGTATGGCAGCCGGCTGCGACAATCGGCGGCGTATTTCAGTCAGCTTCGCTAACTGTAAAACCACTTTTTGCGAGTTCCTTCCAGAATTGCGGGTAGGATTTCCGCACCACGTTTGGCGCTTCAATGGTGAGCGGGCCACGCATGGCCAGCGGCGCAAAGGCCATGGCCATGCGGTGGTCGTGGTAGGTAGCCACCGATTGATTATCGACAACAAAACCAGTTGATTCGGCCCGGAAATGGCCTTCGCCCAGGTCACGTAGGTCGCCACCGAATTTGGCCAGTTCGGTTTGTAGCGCGGCAATGCGGTCGGTTTCCTTGATGCGCAAGCTTTCGAGGCCAGTCATCTCCACGGGACGGCCGAGGGCGGCTGCCACTACGGCCACCGTCTGGGCCAGGTCGGGGCAGTCGGTGAAATCGAGGGTTGGGGTTTCAGCTTGTTGCGGCAGCTGCACCTGGCGCAGGTGAACAGCTTCGGGCAGAAAGGTGGTTTCTACTCCGAGTAGCGTCATCATTCTCGCAATAGCCTGGTCGCCCTGCAAGGATTCGCGGCGCAGGCCGGGCAGCGTAATTTCGGAGCCCGCCGGGGCCAGCGCAACAAACGAGTACCAGTAGCTGGCCGCTGACCAGTCCGACTCCACGGAGTAATCGGTGGGCCGATAAGCATTGGGGCGCACCGTCAGCACGTCGCCCGCAGCCGAGTAATCAGCCCCGAAACGCTGCATTAGGGCCACCGTCATGTTGATGTAGGGGCGCGAGCCGATATGGCCCGTGAGTGTGAGGCGCAGACCACCGGGCAGGTACGGACCCACCATCAGCAGGGCCGAGATGTATTGGCTGCTGATGTCGCCACGCACCGATAGTGCGGTCGGCTCAGTTACATTGGCTGCCGCCGTGAAGCCGGCAATTTCCAGTGGCGGGTAGCCCTCGTTATTCAGGTAATTGATGCTGGCCCCGGCCTGGCGCAGCGCATCCACGAGCACCGCTATAGGCCGTTCCTGCATACGCGCCGTGCCGGTGAGGCGGCCGCGCCAGTCGGTGACAGCCAGGTAAGCTGTCAGGAAACGCATGACGGTGCCGGCATCCTCAGCGCTGAGGTCGGTGGTGCTGGGCGCGGCGGCCAGCAGGCGCATCATCAGCTGGGTATCGTTGGCATCGGAAAGGTTGCCGAGGGTACCGCCGCCGGCCAGGGCCTGCAGGATGAGGGCGCGGTTGGCTTCGCTTTTGGAAGCCGGGAGTTGGGCAGTGCCGCGCAGCGGCCCGCCAGTCCAGGAGAGGTGCATATTTTAGTTGTCAGTTGGTAGTTGGTAGTTGTCAGTCAGTTGGACGGTTGGTGAGCAGGCGCGGGCGAACGCCTGACAACGGACAACCTGCAACGGACAACCGGCCGGCTAGGCCTGCAGCCGGTGGTAGTAGCGCAGCGACTCGGCGATTTCGGCTACCGTTACGGGCTGGTCATATACCCCCTGGCCGATGCCGCTGAGCAGCGTGCAGTTGATGGTGGCACCCGCGTTTTTCTTGTCCTGGAGCGCAAATTCGGCGATGGCGTTGGTTTCCAGGGTCACGAAATCGAGCTTGTCGAACACCGAGAACACGAAGGTTTCGATTTTGTCGAGCTCTTCGGCGCTGAGCAGGCCGCGCTGCACCGAGAGCCAGCTTTCGCAAACCATGCCCGCCGCTACTGCCTCGCCGTGCAGGGCCTCGCGGCCGGGCTGGGTCAGCAGGTAGCTTTCGATGGCGTGCCCCACGGTGTGGCCGAAATTGAGCAGCTTGCGCGGGCCGGCCTCCAGGGGGTCGTCGGCCACGATGCGCTGCTTCAGCGCCACCGACTCCTGAATAATACTGGTCCAGTCGTCCGTCAGCCAGCCCAGGCGACGGTTGGTGTTGAATGCTTCGGCATCGGCAATAAGCCAGTGTTTCACGACTTCGGCGTAACCTGATTTGAGCTGACGCGGGTCGAGGGTTTCCAAAAACTTCGGCTCGATGAATACCCCGGCCGGCACCTGAAACACGCCCAACTGGTTTTTGTAGCCCTGAAAATCGACGCCCGTTTTGCCGCCCACGCTGGCATCGACCTGCGCCAGCAGCGTGGTGGGTACCTGCACAAAGCGGATGCCGCGCTTGTAGAGCGCCGCCGCGAAGCCCCCCAAATCGGTTACCACGCCACCACCCAGGTTCACGAGTACCGCGTGCCGGTCGGCGTGTTGGCCCGTGAGTTCGCACCACACGGTATCGCAGCTGGCGAGGGTTTTATATTCTTCGCCGGCGGGTATTTCAATGAGTTTGTAATCGGCCGGCAGGTGCGGCAGCAGCGCGGGCAGACATTGGCGGGCCGTGTTGCTGTCCACGAGCACAAACACGCGGCTCACGGCCGGGCGGTACAGTAATTCGGCTAGGGCCGGCAAAGCCCCGGAGCCGATGATGACGGAATTATCCATGCGGCAAAAGTCGGCACAAAAAGTTTCGGCCCGCGCAACCCGGCGGCGGCCACACCGGTCAGGGGGGTATAGGCACGTTTCCGGTCCTTTCTTTTCACCTTTTTTCTGCATCATGTACCAATCCTTTTCTTCCTTGCTTTTTGGCATCGTGCTGGTTGGGGTAGTCAGCCTCACGTCCTGTTCCAAAGACGCGGCAGCTCCTGCGGCTGCCCCTACTCAATTGCTGGTGGGCCAATGGCAACTGACGGCATCCACTAATGGCATGAACGGGCGCACCAGCCCGGCCGACCCCAACCAGCGCCGTGAACTCATTTTCACGGCCCAGCAAATGACCACTTTGGTCAACGGCACTGTCGTTAACACCACACCTTACTGGTTGGAACAGCGAAATTCACCCCTCACCCAGCACCTCGAAACGTATTTGGTAACCACTCACGATAGCATGCAGGTGCCTCAGAGGGTGCACGTCGACACTACCACGCTGAGCCTTGCTATCGATGCGTACGATGGCCCCAGCGTCACCTACCAGCGGGCCATGCCCTTGCTTTGCGGTACCCGCTAACCCGCCATCCCTTCGCACCTGTGCAGCTTAATGACATGAAAAAGTACGGTTTCATTTTGTCCAGCGTGGTAGCCATTGCCTTAACCAGCTGCCAATCAGATAAAGGCCCCGCACCCAGTAGCAGTCTCGAAGGCACCTGGCGGCTCACCAACCGCCAGTGCTACTGCCTACCCGGACCAGTACCCGACGAAACCGTGACTTTCACGCCTACCCGGTTCGTTTTTTACAAAGGCAACCGCGCAACACGGCTCGGCAGGCACAGCTTTACCACGGCGAGCCCGCCGTGCCTCAGTACTGGCACCGCAATTTCAGTGCTGCGTTTCGCCACGAAGCTGCAGTTCCCGGACTCGACTGCTAACACCTACTCGGCTGATGTGCGGTACAACGTCAGCAACAACACGCTGACGTTGGACTACGGCAGTCCCTGCGATTTTCCTCTCGACACCTACGAACGCGTACAATAGCGACTGCTGACCTCGATTAGAGCCCTGGCCCGAGGTGCTCGACACCGTCCACTTGTGGGCGGCCGTTGAGTACCTCGGTTTGTTTGCGGATGCTTTCGAGGTGGATGAGCTTGTAGAGCTCGGCCACGAATTTGGCGTTCACGTTCAACTTGCCGGCCCAGTCGGTGCGGGTTTGGAAGATTTCCTGCCAGCGGTCGAATTGCAGGATTTTCACGTTGTTCTCCTTCTTGTATTCGGCCAACTCCTCCACCAGGGCCATGCGGCGGGCCAGGGCTTCCACGATTTCACGGTCGGCCACGTCCATTTTCTGGCGCAACTCTTCGGCTTTGTTGAGGTATTCGGCATTGCTGCTCGAGCGGTAGCGGTATTTCAGCTCGTTCAGGATTTCGCCCAGGCGCGCGGGCGTCACTTGCTGCTCGGCGTCGCTCAGGGCGTGGTCGGGGTCGGGGTGGGTTTCAATGATGAGGCCGTCGTAATCGAGGTCGAGGGCCTTTTGGGAGATGGGCAGCAGCAAGTCGCGCCGGCCACCAATGTGGCTGGGGTCGCAAATGAGCGGAATGTGCGGGAAGCGCGTTTTTAGCTCGATGGGCAGAATCCAGGTGGGCGCGTTGCGGTAGCGGCTGGGGGCAAACGTGCTGAATCCCCTATGAATAGCCGCCAAGTCCGTAATGCCGGCGCGCTCCATGCGCTCGAGGGCGCCAGCCCACAGGGCCACGTCGGGATTCACCGGGTTTTTCACCATCACGGGCACGCCGGTGCCGGCCAGGGCGTCGGCCAGCTCCTGCACTGCGAAGGGGTTCACCGTGGTGCGCGCGCCAATCCAGAGCACGTCGATGCCGTGGGCCAGGGCTTCCTCCACGTGGCGCGGGGTGGCCACTTCAATGGCCGTTGGGATGCCGGTTTCGGCCTTCACGCGCTGCAGCCAGGGCAGCGCCACTACGCCCATGCCCTCGAACGAGCCCGGCCGGGTGCGCGGCTTCCAAATACCGGCCCGGAACAAGTCAATCTTGCCCAGGGCTTTCAGGCCGTGGGCAGTGGCCAACACCTGCTCCTCGGTTTCGGCTGAGCACGGACCCGCGATGAGAATGGGCTGCCCTTTTTGCGCCAGCAAGCGGGTGAAATACGTATCGGAAACAGAAGCCATGGAAACGAAGAAATAAACCTCCCGCGCCAATGCCGCGCGGGACCGCAAACCTAACTCTATCGGCCAAAAGGTTGTTTGCCTTTTACCTTCGTGTCCTCGTTTGCCCGCCTCACTCCCACCCCAGCCGCCCACCCAATGACGCCCGCCCCCGCTACTCAGGCCCCGCCCCTGTCCTTCGAAGACACCCGCGTGGCTTTCGCTTCAAAATCTGATTTCCAACTGCGCAAAGTGTACGGCCTATTTGCGGCCATGAACAACGGCACGCTGGTAAAAACCGGCAGCGGCCTGATGAAATCGGCCCTGAAGTGGGGCATCCCCGGTACCAAATTCCTCATCAAGCACAGCATTTTTGAACAGTTCTGCGGCGGTGAGACCATTGCCGAGTGCCGCCCTGTTACAACTGAGCTGGGCAAATACCACATCGGCACCATCCTCGACTACTCGGTGGAGGGCGAAGGTAGCGACGCCAGCTATGACCGCACCCGCGATGAGGTGCTGGCCACCATCGACGAAGCCCACCGCTCGGCCCACATTCCGTTCTCGGTCTTTAAGGTAACCGGCGTGGCCGACGTGGCTATTCTGGAGAAAATTCAAGCGGGCCAGCTGCTCACCCCTGCTGAGGAAGCCGCCCACAACCGCGCCCTGGCCCGCGTAGAGGCCCTGTGCGCCCGCGCCCACCAGCATGGCGTGCGCCTGTTCATCGATGCCGAGGAAAGCTGGTTTCAGCACACCATCGACCTGCTGACTTACGACATGATGGCCAAGTACAACCGCGAAAAGGCCATCGTCTGGAACACCTACCAACTCTACCGCCACGACCGCCTCGACGCCCTCAAGCAGGCCCACGACACCGCCGCCGAGGCCGGTTACTACCTGGGAGTCAAGCTGGTGCGCGGCGCCTACATGGAAAAAGAAGCCCGCGTGGCCAAGCAGCGCGGCCAGCAAAACCCCATCAACCCCACCAAGCAGGCCACCGACGACCTCTACGACGAGTCGTTGCGCTACTGCATCGACCACATCGACCGCATCAGCTTCTGCGCCGGCACCCACAACGAGGCCAGCTCGCTGCTGCTCACCCAGCTGATGCAGCAGGCCGGCCTGGCGCCCGGCGACCCCCGCGTGTGGTTTGCCCAACTCTACGGCATGAGCGACAACCTCACCTACAATTTGGCCAACGCTGGCTACAACACAGCCAAGTACCTGCCTTACGGTCCGGTTGCGGCAGTAATGCCTTACCTACTGCGCCGCGCCGACGAGAATACGGCCATTGCGGGCCAGACTAGTCGCGAATTTTTGCTAGTTCAAAAAGAGCTGCGCCGCCGCCAAAGCAACTAGCAAGGCAGGGACTACGGTCGAGCTAAACTGGGTTAAACCATCCTAAGACAGGACGAAAAACAGTCGAATGGCAATTTTCGGAACGATTGTGGCAGAGGGTTAGCCGCCTGGCTGAAAAATTTCGGCTCGATGGCGCTGCATTAAACAGCGCCGTCCGAGTAAAATTCACTAATTTTCAGCCCCCAAAACGGTTTTTTGCTCATCTTTCGTCCCACCATGATAGGTCGTATACGCACATATCTCATTCGCTATGCCCGGCTGCAAACCGGAACCGTAAGCTACCTCACTTTGGTGCAGGAAGCCGAATTGGGCCTGAACCTGGAGATTTCGCACGAAAAATCCCGTCTCAACGAAATGCTCGCGGAAATCTCGACCCAGGAACACGAAGCCGGTCACCCACCCCTGAGCTGCCTCGTGAAAGTGCAGGGCTCGAAAGGGCAGGGCGACAATTTCTACAAGCTGTGCGAAAAGATGGGCATGGGCGAATGGCGCAGCCTGAAACAGGATGAGGAATTCCTGAAAAACCTCATCCGCGATACCCGCCAGTTCTGGCGCGAGGAAGCCAATTTCCAGCAGTTCTCTTAGCAGCCTTTACCCCTGTTTAGATAGAAACGGCCGGCCCAGCAATGGGTTGGCCGTTTCTATGTATCGTGTGGCGAGTAGCTATAAAGCAATTTTTCTTGTTTAGCTCGCTCCTACCGCAACCAGATGGGCATGGTCGCGCAGCACCGTTTGCAGGAAGGGCAAATCAGGTACGTCGGTTCGAATGCCCGTAACCGCCTTTACTTTATTCGCGAGTTCATTCAGCAGCATGTAGTTTTCCTGGCGGCTGCCCTGGTACAGCAACTGGCGGATAAGCGCCACGTCGTGGTCGGTGAGGGTGGCTGCCTGGGCGAATACGGGCTGGTAGCCTTCCACCAGCGTGGCCTCGACCGCCAATGGATTGCGGGCCGCTGCCTTAGGCTTGAGAGTAATGACACCGGTGCCGGCAGCCAAATCGCCCAGCCGCTGCCCCCGGCCGTTGAGCAGGATGCTGACAAAGGCCAGTACTCCAAATGTCGACACTATTTCGAGGGGGCGCAGCAGCCACCGCAGCAGGTAGTCGCCGAGGCCGGCACGCGTACCGTCGAGGCGCACCACGCGCAGGTGGCGAGCCTTTTTGCCCAGCGACTGCCCATTGAAAAACACCTCGCAGGCCAGCATATAGAACGTGGTGGGCAGAAACATTAGAACCTGCCCGCCGCGCCCTTCCGGAGCAATGTGGTAATTACTGTTGAGTATGGCCCAGGCAATGAACCAGACCACATAGAGGCCATAATCGATAAGCGTAGCGAGAACACGCTCGCCGGTGCTGGCAATCTCGTATTCGAGCGTAACGTTTTGGGTGGTCTGGATGCGGATGGTACTCATGAGGGAGGCAGAAAAGCGGACTGTGCCTGGAGGAAAGGATGGGAACGCAATTAAAGCCAAGAAAAATACGGCGCGGGCCGCACATATGCCCGGTAGCAGGCAATTTTCGGCCGGCGGGCACGGTAACTTCCGGCTGGCACCCTACCTTTAAGCTCCTAACCACGCCCCATGCGCGAAGCTCTTTTCCTGCGGCAAAACCAGGCCCGCTGGCAGCACTACGAAACCCAACCTGCTGCCAGCCCCGACGAGCTGGCCGCCCGCTTCGTGGCCCTGACCGATGACCTGGCCTACGCGCAGACCTTTTACCCCAGCTCGCCCACTACGGCTTACCTCAACGGCCTGGCGGGGAAGCTGCACCAGGCCATTTACAAAAACAAGTCGGAGGCGCGCGGGCGTTTCGGGCATTTCTGGATGTACGAGCTGCCGCTGGTAGTAAGCCGCCACCAGCGCACGTTGGGCTGGACGCTGCTATTTTTTGTGCTTTGTACGGCGTTGGGAGCTCTTTCGGCGGCCTACGACGACTCGTTTGTGCGCAGCGTGCTCGGCGATGGCTACGTGAACATGACCCTCGAAAACATTCGGCGCGGCGACCCGATGGCAGTGTATAAGAGCGACGAGGAAACTTCTATGTTCCTGTTCATCACCTTCAACAACATCAAGGTGGCCCTCACGGCATTTGCCCTGGGCATGACGGCGGGCCTGGGCACAGCCGGTGCGTTATTCTTTAATGGGCTGATGCTGGGCTCTTTCCAGTACTTCTTTTACCAGCAGCGGCTGCTGGCCACGTCGGTGCTCACCATCTGGATTCACGGCACGCTGGAAATTTCGGCCATTGTGCTGGCGGGCGCGGCGGGCTTTGTGCTGGCCCAGGGCATTTTGTTTCCGGGGACGCACAGCCGCAGCGAGGCGCTGCGGCATTCGGCCCGCGAGGGCGGCAAGCTGGCCCTCGGGCTGGTGCCCATTTTCATGGTGGCCGGCTTCCTCGAAAGTTTTGTAACGCGCCACACCGAAATGCCGCTGGCCGCCAGCATCGCCATTATCAGTTGTTCGGCAGCATTTATTTTGTGGTATTTCGGCTGGTACCCGTGGCAGCTGCGGCGGCGCGGGGCCGCGCTGGCCGGCCAGCAAGCCGCAGGTACGCCGCCTGTATTGTAATTCGTTTTCTATTCTTCTTTCCTTTTTTGATGCGACTAGCCTTTACCCAGGAAGCCGACTTCCGCCAGCGGCGCGACTTCGGCCAGAAATTCTCGGCCACGTTTGATTTTATCGGTGCCCATTGGCGGGGCCTTGGGCAGGCGTTGCTTTACCTCGTGCTGCCAGCTGCCATTCTGCAGGGCATTGTGACGGGGTTGGTGCAAAATCAGATTCTCAGCAAAGTCGTCCAAGGGTCTGGTACCGGTACTAACCGGTTGCGCCAGATGGCAATGGTCACGGAGATGTACCAGTCGCCGTTTTACTGGGCAAACATTGTCGTGAGTGGCATATTTATCATGTTATTGGTACTCACTGTGTATGCCTACGTGAAATGCCTTCTGCGACCGATGCCCTCGTCTGAACCCATTTCCGTTCGCCAGGTGTGGGAGGTGGTGAAGCAGGAGTTCATTGGCTCGTACCTGTCCTATTTTGGTCTGCTATTCCTGGTGGGTATTGGATTTGTGTTTCTAGCCATTCCAGGCTTTTATCTGTCAGTAGCTTTTAGCCTGTTCTATATTACGAAAGTGGTAGAAGGAACAGGATTTGGCGAAACGTGTAGTCGCTGCCTGCGGCTGGTGCGCGGAAAGTGGTGGTCGACGTTTGGGTTGATGTTCCTGATGACCATGATGCTGGGCATTGCATTAGGCGTTTTCGGAGGCGTGCTATCTAGTATAGTGTACTTTCTGGCTGGCAGTTTTGGCTTGGTGCATACCAGCGAAGCAGGCTCGTCAACAGGATTGTTCACCGTCATTATCTCGGCACTGACTGGCTTGCTTAACATGTTTATTTACCCGCCACTGCTGTTGGCCCTTGCCTTTCAGTACTTCAACCTGGTAGAGCGCCGCGATGGCACCGGCCTGCACCAGCTGGTCGGTCAGATTGGCCAGGCGCCCGCACCGGTGCAAAACGCGGCCCTGCGCCCCGACGAGGAAGGCGAATACTAACCCCAGCGTACAGACTACTAAATCACTTTCTGTTGGTTTTCGCTTCCCTCTTTCGCTGCCTCCGCGTTGCGCGGTTTCGCCTGCTGCTGGTGCTGTTGCTGAGTGCGGCCCCTGGTCTTGGCCAAGCTGCACCACACCCGATGGTGACGGCCGTACCGGTGCTGCAGCCCGCGCAGGGCCCTGCCCCGCGCCTGCGCCGGCCCGATGCCGCCCGGCTGCGGGACCTGCGTGGACAGCGCGAGTTTCAGTACGAAGCAGACGTAACCGAACCCGAGCAGAGCGCCTGGGATGCCTTTTGGGCGCGGGTGCGCGATGCCATTGGTAACTGGCTCATTAGCCGCAGCTACAATCATTTCTGGCGCTGGGTATTTTACGCCTTGTTTGTGGGAGCAGGCGTGTTCATCGTGCTGCGCCTGCTGGAAATTGACTTCACCGCGATGCTGGGCCGTTCGCCCCGGCGCGCGGCGCTGGCCTACGATACCATGGCCGAGAACATTCACGAAGTCGACTTTGCAACCCGCCTGGCCGAAGCCGAGGCCGCGGGTAACTGGCGGCTGGCCGTGCGCCTGGGCTATTTGCAGCTGCTGAAGACGCTGGCCGACGGCGGCCTCATCAATTGGCAGCCCGACAAAACCAACCACGCCTACCTGGCCGAGCTACCCGCCACCGGGGCGTTGCGCACGTCCTTCCGCGAGGCCACCCGGCAGTTCGAGTACGTGTGGTATGGCGAGCTGGCGCTCACGCCCTCCCTCTACGCGCAGGTACGGGCCGGATACCAGGCCCTGCGCACGCAACTGGGCCGCCCTTATTCTTCCACTTCGCGCTAAGGCCTGTTTCCGATGACGATGAATTTGCGCTGGTACCTGGGAGGATTGCTGCTGCTGTTTGCGGCCTACGTGGCGCTGGAGTACAACCGCCCCAAACCGATTGACTGGACGCCCACACTGGTAAACAAGGACCGGATTCCGTACGGTACCTACGTATTGTACGACCAGCTGCCGCGCCTGCTCGGCACCGATTCGGTGGCTACTTCGCGCCTGCCCATCTACAACCAGCTCAGTGGTCTGTCGCTGGAAACCAGCGAAGCCATGGCCGAGGCCCGCCAGCGCACCGTGGTAGAGGATAACTCCACTGAACGCACAACTGAGCCGGATTCGGCCGCCAATTCCGACGCCACTTCCGCTACCGATTCGACTGCAACTGTAGCTGCAGCCGAGCCTTCTGAGACAGCTGACCCGGCCACGGATGAGGAAACAAACAGTTCCTCCGCCACAGAAGCTGATGCAGAGTCTGTGACAGCGGAGGCCAGCGACAGCACCACAGTAGCTGAGGATGAAGAAGGTGAGGACGACGAGGAAGAAGGAGACTGGGAAACCGAGGCGCTCCTGCGTACCCGGCCAAATTACCTGTTCGTGAACACCAGCTTTACGGCAACCTCGGCCGACCTGCCCTTGCTGCTGCGCTACGCCGCACTGGGCCGCAACGTATTCATCGTAGCGGAGAACTTTGGTGAGGCAGGCCAGAAACTACTCGATACGTTGGGCTTGGACGTGCGGCGCGTGCGGCTGGCCACCCGGCGCGGCCCACGGGGCCTGCCCGTGCCCGATTCGGTGACGATTCGCTTTACCAATCCTGCGCTGGCCGGGCCTCGCTACCGCCTTCCGGGCACCGATGCTGACCTGCGCTTCGAAGCCGACTCGGCCCACCCGCATCCGGCCTATGGCCCCGCCCGCTCGCTGGCGGCCGATGCGCAGGGCCGACCGGTGCTGGTGCGCTGCGCCTACGGCCAGGGCTTTGTGTACCTGTGCACGTTGCCCATTGCCTTCACCAACCAGTTTGTGCTACGGCCCGCCACCAGCCAGTTTGCCGCCACGGCCCTCTCCTACCTGCCGGCCCGCGCCGCCTGGTGGGACGAGTACCAGAAGCAGGGCCGCCTGGGCAACCAGTCGCTGCTGCGCCTGGTAACCAGCCACGAAGCACTGAACACGGCTTGGTACCTGCTCATCATCGGCGGGCTGCTGTTTGTGCTGGTCGAAGCTCGCCGCCGGCAGCGCATCATCCCCACCATCAAGCCGTTGCCGAACACTACGCTGCTCTTCACGCGCACCGTGGCCAGCCTTTACCGCCAGGGCCGCAGCCACGGGCCCATTGCCGAAAAGAAAATCGGGCTGTTTCTGGATTACCTGCGCAACCGCTTTCAGGAGCCCAGCCCTGAGTTTGGCGACGAAGCGTTCAGGGAACGGCTCAGCCAAAAGTCGGGAGTAGCCCGGCCACGCGTCGACGAGCTATTACGGCTGGTAAATTTCGCCCGCACCGCCCCCCAGCTCAACGACCAGCAACTGCTGCAACTGAGCAAGGCTCTGAGTGATTTCCGACGGGAAGTCAGCCGTTAAATTCCTTTTTGCACTGTACCAATAAAGCCCGTTTTCACCAAATTGAATTATTCCGATAAACAGGCTTAAGAAGCATTTTAAGGCCATTTTCCCAGCTTTTATTCGCAACTCAAGCACCCTTTGCCACAATGCTCACCCTTGAAAAGCTGCTCATTTTGCTCCGCTTCAATTGGGATGAAGCACTATTTCAACAAAGCGGCTCGGCGGCCGACAAGCTGCTATTGGCCGATATTGACTGGGACAAATATGCTTCACTGCTCCAGGATTTGCTGCTGGTATCGAAAAAATTAGTTTCTCCTGAATACGCCCGTACCGTGCACCGGCAGTTGCTTGCCGCCTGTGCCGACGAGGCTACTGCTCAAACATTCATTGGCTACGCCAGCACTTTGTAGATGGAACCCGAAAACCTCGACCTGACTCCTCAATCATCCGCTCCGGCCCCGACCGAATTTGCCGCGCCGATGGCACCCGCCGAAACGGCCGCCCCAGCCACCACGCCAGAGGAAGCTTTCGCGCCGCGTACGGACTTTGCCCGCCTCACCGCTCAAACCGAAGCCATTCGGGCCGAAATCGGCAAAATCATCGTCGGCCAAACCGATTTGTTGGAGTTGCTGCTCACCGCCGTACTGGCCGATGGGCACGTGCTGCTCGAAGGCGTACCCGGCGTGGCCAAAACCCTGATGGCGAAACTGCTGGCCCGCACGCTGGCCGTGCCGTTCAGCCGTATTCAGTTCACGCCCGATTTGATGCCGTCCGATGTGCTGGGAACTTCGGTTTTCCGGCAGAACAAGGCCGATTTTGAGTTTCGCCCCGGCCCCATTTTCGCCAGTGTGGTGCTGATTGACGAAATCAACCGCGCCCCTGCCAAGACCCAGTCAGCGTTGTTTGAGGTGATGGAGGAGCGCACCGTGACGCAGGACGGCACCACTTACACCATGCAGGAGCCTTTCCTGGTGTTGGCCACCCAAAACCCCGTGGAGCAAGAAGGTACCTACCGCCTGCCCGAGGCGCAGCTCGACCGTTTCCTGTTCAAGCTGCACGTGGGCTACCCGACTTTGGCCGAGGAAGTGCAGATTTTGACCGGCCACCACGGCGGCCAGGGCAGCATCAACCTGGAGGCCGTGCAGCCCATACTGAGCGCCGCCGACCTGGCCCAATTGCGCCAGCAAGTACGCCTGCAGCGCGTAGAGGCCAATATTCTGGAGTACATCGCCAAGCTGGTGGGCCAAACGCGGGCGCACAAAGCCCTGTACCTCGGCGCCTCACCCCGCGCCTCGCTGGCCCTGCTGAACGGTGCCAAAGCCCTGGCCGCCCTGCGCGGCCGCGACTTCGTGACGCCGGAAGACGTGCAGTTTCTGGCCCCCAGCGTGCTCCGTCACCGCATCATGCTCACGCCCGAGCGCGAGATGGAAGGCGGCACGCCGGATGAAGTGGTGAAACAGATTATTCAGAGCGTGGAGGTACCACGGTAGACATCTCCTGAACAATGTAGAAATGTGGCCTTTCGCGTCATTGACCACCTGGGCCCGCGCAAAACTTCGCTGACTACACTAACAACAACGCGACCCGAGGAGCCGCGCTTTACCCACACTGTTGATGCTATATTCCACTGAATGGCTGCTTGACCAGTTGGCGCAGGATACCCCCCGGGTCAAATACCTGTTCTTCTGGGGCAACCAGCCCAGTAAGGACGGTACCGTCACCAAATCCTGCCTGAGCCAGTGGTGGGTGGCCAGTTTTGTGGTAGCCGGCATCACGTACCGGTCTACCGAGCATTGGATGATGGCCGAAAAAGCGCGGCTGTTCAATGACAATGAAACGCTGGCCAAAATTCTCTCTGCTAAAAGCCCAGCCGAAGCCAAAAAGCTGGGGCGCGAAATTCAACACTTCGAGCCTGAGATATGGGAAGCGCACAAGGTTGAAATCGTGATTGCCGGCAACCTGCACAAGTTTGAGCAACACAAGAATCTGACGGATTTCCTACTATCCACCAACGAACGGATACTGGTCGAGGCCAGCCCGGTAGACAACATCTGGGGCATCGGCCTAGCGGCTGACTCCGCTGATGCGGCTGCCCCAACCCACTGGCAAGGGCCCAACTTGTTAGGGTTCGCCTTGATGGCAGTGCGGGACCAACTACGCAAGTAATTATGAGCATTTTTCTCACTTCCCGCTTCTTCCAGGCACTGGCGGCTATTGCTACCGGCTTTGTGGTGGCCTTTTTTCTGCCTTGGCTGCTGGGGCCGATGAAAATTGCGCTGGGCTTGTTTGGGGTACTGGCCCTGCTCGATGCGCTGCTGCTGTATGCCCCGGCCAAGGGCCAGACTGCGCCGGTGTTCGGACGGCGGGTGCTGGGCGAAAAACTGGCCAACGGCTCGGACAATGACGTCCGGATTTACCTCGAAAACCGCTACCGGTTTGCCATCCAGACCGAAACGATTGACGAAATTCCGCACCAGTTTCAGCGGCGCGACGTGTTGTTCAAAACGGCTATTAAGCCCGGCGAGACGCAGATTATCGATTACCAGCTGCGGCCCGTTAAGCGCGGGGAGTACGAGTTTGGCGCGCTGAACATTTACGCCGCGTCGCCGCTGGGGCTGGTGCGGCGGCGGTTTCGCTACGAGCAGGGCAAGGTGGTTCCGGTGTACCCTTCTTTCCTGCAAATGCGGCAGTACGAGCTGCTGGCCATCCACAACCGCCTCACGGAAGTGGGCGTGAAGCGCATCCGGCGGGTGGGCCACAGCATGGAGTTCGAGCAAATACGGCCCTACGTGCCCGGCGACGACCCGCGTAGCATCAACTGGAAAGCAACGGCCCGCCGCGCCGGCACCGGGGCCCATGATGCGCTGGTGGTGAACCATTTCCAGGACGAGCGCGCCCAGCAAATATACTGCCTGATTGACAAGGGCCGGGTGATGCGGATGCCGTTTGACGGCCTGAGCCTGCTCGACTACGCCATCAACGCCACGCTGGTAGTTAGCAACATTGCGCTGCTCAAGCACGACAAAGCCGGCCTGCTCACCTTCTCGAACAAGCCCGGCGCCACGCTGGCCGCCGACCGCCGACCCGGCCACCTCCTGAAGCTGCTGGAAATCCTCTACCGCCAGAAAACCAAGTACCTCGAAACCGATTTCGAGTTACTCTACGCCACAGTGCGGGCCCGCATCAAGCAGCGCAGCCTGCTGCTGCTGTTCACCAACTTCGAAACCCTTCACAGCATGCAGCGCCAGCTGCCCTACCTCCGCCGGCTGGCCAAGGACCACCTGCTGCTGGTGGTGTTCTTCGAAAACACCGAGCTGCGCACCTTCCTCGAAACGCCGGCCGCCACCACCGAGGACGTGTATAACCAGACCATCGCCGAAAAATTTGCCCAGGAAAAACGCCAGATTGTGCTCGAATTGCAGCGCTACGGCATTTATTCGCTACTGACGGCACCCAAGGACTTGACGGCGAATACGATTAATAAGTACCTGGAATTCAAAGCCCGGGGCCTGATATAAAGCTCTGTTTTGTTGAATATGAGGGGGTTTTTGCCGGATTTTATGGACGCGTATTTGTAGGCGACCGGGAAATCATTAGTAACTGAACATGATACGGAGGGCCTTCAAACCGCGCAACTGGGCGAAATGGCTTTTGACACTATTAGTGCTGACGACGCGCCCCGGGGCGGCCCAAACGGCAACCACCCTGCTGCCGCTGCCTGCCGAAGCCCGCTACGGCCAGGGCCGCCTGCTACTGAAAGCAGCCTTGAAACCGCTGCTGCCCAGTCCCGCCGCCCCGGCGGTAGCAGCCGCGGTGAACCGTACCGTTGGCCGTTTGTCGCCGGCGACCAAGGTGGTTGGCGCAGCCACGCTGCAAATCCGCTACGGGCGGGTGGGCCGGCCCGAGTTGTTTGATGAAGAGCGGTATTCGCTGCGCGTGACGCCCATGGGCGTGAGCATCGACGCGCCTACCAGCCTGGGCGTGCTGCGGGCACTGGCCACGCTGGAGCAGCTGCCGCGCCCCGATAAAAAAGGTCGTTACCTGCCCGAAGTCGACATTCGGGACCAACCGCGCTTTGCCTGGCGCGGGCTGCTGATTGACGCGGCACGGCACTTCATGCCCGTGGCCGTCATCAAGCGCAACCTCGACGGCATGGCGGCCACGAAGCTGAACGTGCTGCACTGGCACCTCACCGACGACCAGGGCTTCCGCATCGAGAGCAAGGTTTTCCCGCGTTTGCAGACGGTAGGCAGCACCGACGGACTGTTTTACACCCAGGCCGAAGTGCGCGAGGTAGTGGCCTACGCCGCAGCGCGCGGCATTCGGGTGGTGCCGGAGTTCGACATGCCCAGCCACACCACCAGCTGGATTGTGGCCTACCCGCGCCTGGCCTCCAACGACTCGGTGTATGCCCCCTACACGCGCTGGCGCACTACTAACGTGGCCATCGACCCGACTCGCGAAACGACCTATACTTTTCTCGACTCGCTCGTCACGGAGATGACGACGCTGTTTCCGGACCCTTACTTCCACGCCGGCGGCGACGAGAACGACGGGCGCAACTGGCGTCGCACCCCGCGCATAGTGGCCTGGATGCAGGCCCACCACATGGTGAAGGCCGACGGCAAAACCGTGGACAAGCACCAGCTGCAAACCTATTTCAACCGCCGGGTAATGGCCATGCTGCAAAAGCGCGGCAAAACCATGATTGGCTGGGACGAAATTTTGGGGCCTGACCTGCCCGAAGAGGCCGTTATTCAAAGCTGGCGTGGCAAGAAAGGCCTGAGCGAGGCCGCCCGATTGGGCCACCCGGTGGTGCTCTCGAACGGCTATTACCTGGATTTGAACTTCAGCGCCGCCAGCTCCTACACCGTGGACCCACTGCCACCCGATACGCCCCTGACGCCCGACGAGCAAAAGCTGGTACTGGGCGGTGAGGCGGCTATGTGGGCGGAATATGCCGACTCAACGGTGCTTGATTCCCGCATGTGGCCGCGGGCGGCCGCCGTGGCTGAGCGCCTGTGGTCGCCCCAGGCTGCCACCCAAAGCGTGGCCGACATGTACCGCCGACTGAACCTACTTTCACCCCAACTGGAAACGCTGGGGCTGCGCCACCGCCGTGCCCCCGAGCTGCTGCTAAAGCAGTTGGCGGGCACGGACAACGTGGGCCCGCTACGCACGCTGGCTGAGGTAATTGAGCCGGTGAAGGAGTATAAGCGTAATTTTCAGGGTTTCAACTACACCACCGCCACCCCGCTCAACCGCTTGGTAGACGCTGCCCCGGCCGAATCGGAAGTGGCGCGCCGCTTTGCAGTGCTGGTCGATAGCGTAGTCACGCCCCGCATTGGCGCGCCGAATTTTCTGCCGCCAGCCCCGCGGCAGTTGGCACAACTACGCGCCCAGGCGCTGCGCTGGCAAGCCAACGACGTGCTGCTGCAGCCCCTGCTGGCTTCTAACCTCAGCCTGACGGAGTACGCGCCGCTCTCGGCCCGGCTGGCCACGGTGGCGACCGTGCTGATGGAGCGCCTCACGCAGTTGCAAACCGGACAGGCAGCCAGCCCCGCTTGGCTGGCCGCGACTCGCGCCACCCTCGATGCTGCGCAAGCGCCCGCCGGCCAGGCCGAATTGGCGGTAGTGAAGGCCGCCCGCAAGCTGGCCGGGCTGTAGCGTCGCATCTTTGCTGCTCGTCGCTGAACGCAGACTGAACCAAGTAGAGATGCACTATTTTGCGGCTCGTCGTTGAGCGGCAATATTGAACGACGGCCGCGCATACCGTTCCATAACGAGCTGCGCACCTGCGTCTCTACAGCCATTTCCACTTTGCCTACTGCTTCCTCGCTACGCCTGCTACTTCCGCGCCTGGGTATTGCCCTGGCACTGGCCCCGTTCCTGCTGCTCTGCGCGTTCAATCAGCCGTTTTTCGACGATTTCCGCAACGGCACCTGGATGCGCGAGCATGGTACCTGGGGCGTACAGCTGTGGCTGTTTCAGACTTGGACGGGGCGCTTCACCACTACGTTTATTATGACGGTGCTGAACCCGGTGGCCTACGGCTGGCTGGGCGGCGTGAAGGTGGCCTCGGCAGTGCTGTTTCTGGGGCTATGGGCCAGTCTAGCCCACCTGCTGCGGGCCCTGCGGTGGCCGCCGCTGGGGTTTAACTGCACGCGCAGACAGGCATGGTGGGCCGCTGGGCTGCTGCTGGTGCTGTTTTGTAACGCGGCCCCTGCACCTTTTTCGTTTCTGTACTGGTTTGCGGGGGCGCTGGTGTACCAGCTCACGCTGATTGGCTTGCTGAATTTTACGGCCCTGGCCCTGCGCGTGGGCTGGGGGCCCGCCGCCGGCCGCCGGCGGGCGGCCATTTGGGCATGCCTGCCGTTGGTGCTCGCCCTCACGGGCAACGAGCTGACGCTGGTGCAGGCCCTACCGGTACTGGCGGTGCTGGCCTTGGCGCTGCCCCGTGCGGTGCGGCCCGCACTGCTGGGCTGGCTACTTATTGCGGTGCTGGCGGCGGTGGTGGCGATTACTGCGCCCGGCAACTGGGCCCGCGCGGCCGCCATGGCTCCGCCTTCGGACCCCTATTACGCTTACCGTTGGCTGGTGCTTATTCCCCGCTCGGTTTTGTCGATGGGGCTATTCCTGGTTAAACCCATGCACGGGCTGAGTGCGCTGGCGGCGGGCGGCCTGGGCTGGTGGGCCGGGCGGCAGGTCCCGGCAACTGCTCCGGCACCTCGCCCGCTTGCCCGGCGGCAATGGTGGACGCTGCTGCTGGCCTACGCGGCACTCAATTTTATTGGGTTCCTGCTCTTCCGCTATCTGGTGGTGGGTGCGCCGCTGATGCGGGCACAAAACGAGATTCTGCTGGTCCTGCTGGGCTCAACCGCCGGGTTGGGCTGGCTGGTGGGCCGGCATTCCGGGATTGCGGCAAGCAGCGCGGTTCCCGAGGCCCTGTCGACTGTTTCATCGCCCGAAAACCAGCAACCGTTTGAGAGCTTGTCGCCACTGATGACTCAGTCGCAACCTGAGAAACTGCCGCAGCTGGTGGAACTGCCACCAATGGCTGCCGCCAGCTTCCCACAGCGGCTGGTGCGACTAGCGAGCCTGCTGTTGCTGGTGGGCTTGCTCGCCGCCGGGCACGTGCCCGAAGCCTGGCGCGAGCTGGCCACCAGCGCCGTGCCCTTCGATGCCCAGATGCAGGCCCGCTTTGCCGCCCTGCGAATGGCCCACCGGGCGGGCACACCGCACCTTACCTTGCCCCCGCTGCGGTTACCCTACGGCCGCGTGCTGATTCCCCTTCGGCAATTCAACTCCGATATCGAGTTCGATATTGACCTGACTAAAGGGTGCGAGGGTAATATCAATGGCGTGATGGAAAACTACTTCGAAGTGCCCGACGTGTGCTGCGAGCCCGATGCCATGCTTGACGAGGGAGTGAGGGCGAAGAAATAGGACATTGGGAATCAGAAAGGATAACAACCATATTTTTCTGCCTTTTCCCTTATCTCTTATCCCCATTCAGCGCACCGTCCTAACTTGCAGGTTATGCAAGCAGAAATTTCCCGCTCCCTGGCCAGCCTCGACTTCTCGGCCATCGACTTTGAAACGGCCAACGAGCAGCGGGCCAGTGCCTGCGCCGTGGGTGTGGTGCGAGTACGTGGCGGCCAGGTTGTGGAAACCTACGCGACCCTGCTGCGCCCGCGCGTGCTGCGCGTAGACTGGCGCAACCAACAGGTGCACGGCATTTCGGAAGCGGAGCTGCGCAATGCCCCTACCTTGGCCGACGTGTGGCCTCTGCTGCTGCCTTACCTGCACCACCAGCCCGTAGTGGCCCATAACTCGGCCTTCGATGTGAGCGTGCTTGAATACAGCTGCCGCGATTTTGGTCTGCCCGTTCCGGCTTTCCATGCGTTGTGCTCGGTGAAGCTGGCCAAGCTGTGCTGGCCCCACTTCGAGCGCCATAAGCTCGACCACGTGGCCGGGCAGTTCGGCATTCCCCTCAACCACCACGACGCGTTGAGCGACGCCCGGGCCTGTGCCGAAATTACCGTGCGCGCCTTCCGCTCGGGCACCGATTTGCCGCTGTGCTACAAGCAGCGCGAGCTCACGGCTGGGCTGGCGGCGCGGGCTGCCCGGCAGGCAGCGAAAGCCGTTGGCAGTTCGCGCTGGCAGCGCTAGTTGTAGAGGCACTGGCTTTTTTTCAACGCAGAAGCGCCTGCGCCGTTTCCGGTGCAGGCGCTTCTTTTTTGTCCGACAAGCAGGCATAGACGCTTGTTTCGCTGCTAGTGGCGGCCGTTTGGCTCAGCCAGGAGACTATTGGTAGACGGACAAAATATTCCTCGGGCCGGGAGTAGCAGCGCGAAGTACTGGCGTGGAATGGAAGGATGGACCAACCAAAAAGCAGAAAAAAGGAGAATTGCGGGAGAGCGTAATAGCAGGCTGCTCGTCGAAACGTTGGTATAGCTTGAAGGTAATTGGCTCCTGCAAGCAGCCCGGATATCAAAGGACTTTAACCACTGAACGTAAATTAATCAATTGGATATGAGAATACTTTACACAAATTTACAGCGCATTGATGCGCTGTAAAAGGAATAAATGGCCGTTTCAGGGACAAGGCATACTTGTGTTTTTTTGCGCTGTATATAGGAGTCGCATTCGTTAATTGTGTCTCAAAGACCTCAAATGACCATTTTCAAAAATTATTTTGCAAAGACTTTGGCCGTTTCAGGGACATTTCATAGACTCGTAGGTTTGCTGCTAGCACTAGCGAGGGCACGACCTGTTCGCTGTCCAATTAGCCATAAGGGCTGGCAGCGGGACGGCCGTCTTCCCACTCCAACATTGGTTTTACAACATGGATGAGCTTGCCACCCTGGCGCGAATCGTGGACCTTCGGCGTCTGCCAACCCTGCCCGTTATTGATTTGGAAGCGGCGCACGACAGCCGGGAAGGCCAACTGGTAAGCCTGCTGCTGGCTGGTGCGGCTCGCACGCAGGTGCAGGCCACCAAAGCACTGTATGGCCAGGCCACCAGCACCAACGTGGTGGCACTCAAACGGCTGAAGAGCCGCGTGCAAAACAAGCTGCTCAACCACCTCTACTTTCTGGACCACAGCAACCCGCTCAGCTTCGTATCGCGCCGCTACCAAATGGCCTGCCTGGATTTGCTGCACAAAGGCACCGCCCTATCCGGCGAGGGTGAATTTATTCTGAGCATACGCCTGCTCCGCCGCTGCCTGACGGAGGCCCAAGCGGGCGAATTCACCCCGTATGCGGTGCAAAGCGCCCGCCTGCTTGCCACCCTCTATGCCCAACTCAATAAGGCCGCGGCCTACCGCCAGATGGACCTCATCCTTCAGCAAAGCCTGCGCGTGCAGCAGCTGGAGGACCAAGCGGAGCGCGTGTTCAACAGCATGTATCTGCTCTTATCGGGCCCGGTGAAGGACCGCCGGGCCCTGCTACCGCAAATGCCGGCGTGCCTTAAGCAGCTGGAGGCACTGCACCGGCAGGCCAAAACATTCAACACGTTTTCTTTTCTGTATCGGCTACGGATGGCGCTGGAGGAGCTTAATGGCAACTTCGCCGAAATCATTCGCCTGACGGGCGCCGCCGCGCGCCAGTTCAGCCAGGGCAAGCTCAACGCCCGGCGCTTCGACGTTCGGTACAACACCTTCATGCGGGTGGTGGCGTACCTGGGTGGCCGGCAGTTGGCCCCGGGCTTGCGCCTGGCGCAGGAAGGCATTCACCTCTTCGCTCCCACCTCGAGCAACTGGTTCTTTTTTCAGGAATACCACCTGCTGCTGGCACTGCACCAAAAAAAGTACGACTACGCCCGGCAGCTGCTGGACACAGTGGCGCAAAACCCGGCCATCGTGAAGCTACGCCCAACCGGCCTGGAGCGCTGGGAGCTGTACCGGGGCTACATCAATTTTGTGGCCCCACAAGCGCAGCCGGTTGTGCCAACGCCGCCCGCCAAATGGGCGGCGATGCTGCCGGAGTACAGCCGCGACAAAAGCGGGCAAAACGTTGCCATTCTGGTTCTACAGCTGCTTTACCACCTCCGCCAGCGGAATTTCGACGAAGCCCTGGTGCGGTTGGAACGCCTGCGCAAGTACGAGCAGCGCCACCTCCGCGACCACAGTCTCCGGCGCAGCCGCCTGTTTCTGCGCCTGCTGCGCGCCCTGGCCGACACCGGTTTCGACCCTGCCAAAGCGCGCAAGCGCGGGCTGGCTACATTGGAGACGCTGACCACTACGCCCCCGCCCGGCGATGCCTTTGGAGAAGCAGAAATCATCCCCTACGAACACCTGTGGGAACTGGTACTGCACCAACTGCAGGCGGCGAAAGGCTGAGCTAATTGCCCCGGTCCTAAAACAGCACGGCCACCTGCATGCGCCCGGTGTGCACGGTGTTGAGGTTGCTGGCTTTGCGGCCGTCGTAGGCCAGCGTGATGTTGAGGCCGTTGCTGAGGCGCTGCTCCACGTTCAGGTTCCAGGTGAAGTTGCTGCCGGGGCGCAGGGCGTTGAGGATTTCGATGGCAACCACCGAGTTGAGGGCGGCCGGGTCAGCATCGAATTTCACGCGGGTATAGTGCGTGGCGGCCGACACGGTACGCTTGCTTACCTGGCTCAGGCGGGCTTCGAGGCCGAGGTCGTCGAAAATGCCAGGATGAGTTTCGGCGGGCGTGGGAGTGGGCAGCGTGGGCAGGGTGGTGAGGGTGTTCTGCTTTTGGGTGTGGGCGTAGGTACCGGTGAGGCGCAGGCTGGGCGTGGGCTGGTAGCTGATTTCGGGCTGCACGGTGTAAATCAGCAGGCGGTAGTTGCGCGTGACGAGGTAGTTGCTGGTGGCCTCGCGGATGTCGCGGGCGGCCGTGAGGCGGCCCGTGAACGTGGTGGCCAGCGTGCGGCGCAGCAGTAGACTCTGGGTGCTGAGGTTGCGCAGGTCGAAGCCCTGCACGAGCTTAGTTTTCTGCTGGGTTTGCTGCACGGTGAGCTCGGCCCCAAAAATGGGATTCGAGCGATTGAAGTACAGCGTATTGCGAAACAGCTGATTAAAGGCCAGCAGCTGGTCGTCCTCCTTATCGAAGCTGAAGGGGCTGAGGCGTTTGAGCACGCCTGGGTCGGTGGTGCGGCGGTCGACGGTGATGCTGGTGAGCGTGGCGAAGCGCGAGGCCACCGCGCGCCAGCCGCCGGCCTCGCGCCAGCCGCGCGGAGCCGCCGTGGTGAGGCGGTAAGCCAGCCGGTTGGTGTAGGCCGTGACGTAGTCGTTGGTCGGCAAATACACCTTGATGTAGGTGCGGTACTGCGCGTCGGGCGTTTGGGCTTCGAAGAATTCGTCCTTGTCCTGCGCACCGTTTTTGTTGAGGTCGCCGGCGTAGTAGTGCGTGCCCTGCCCGGCCGGCACGGCCAGAAACGAGTAGTCGCGCTTGAGCTCGCGGCCGGTGGCAATGCTGTAGTTCAGCTCCGAGCGCACCTGGTTTTGCAGCAGCCCCACGTTGTAGAACAGCTGCCCCAGCACCGTGCGGTTACGGGCCAGGCCCAGCGAGTCGAGGTCGCGGTAGGTGCCCAGCACGCGCACGTCCTGGTTTTTGCCCAGGCGCGAGGCCAGCGTGCCCTGCCAGGTTTGGGCGGTACCGCGCCGTTGCAACTGCGTCTGCTCGCGGTTAGGGGTTTGGTCGCGCCGGTAGGTGTAGTCGAGGCGGAACTGGGTGCGGGCCGAGTCGCGGCTCTGAATAAACATGTCGTGCTCGTCGAAATAGTTGGCTGACCGGATGGTGTCGGTACTGGCCGAGCTCACCAGATTTTTATCGAAGCGGTAGGCGTAGCCGGGCACGATGCGGCCGCCCACGTAGCGGCCCGTGGCCTCGCCCCGCGCCCAGTTCGAGTTGAACCGCCCGGCCTGCGAGTTCAGCAGAAACAGTGAGCCGCGCATCTGCAGGTTGCCCACCTGCTGGGCCGCGTCGAGCCAGTGCTGCACGCCATTCACCTCGCCGGGCCGGAAGCGGCGGCTCAGGCGGTAGTTCACGCTGTTGTTCACATCACGGCTGGCCCCCAGGCTGAAGTTGAAAATATTGTCTTCGCGGGCTACGGCCGCCGCGCCCACGTTGGCCGTGTTGCTCACGTTGCTCCAGTTGCGGTCGAACTCGATGTCGCGGTAGCGGTCAATCGGCGCGAAGCGCTTGCCCGTGTACTCGTAGTCCATGGTCGAGCGCAGGCGGTAGCCGCGCAGCACGCCAGCCGCCAAGGCTTCGGGCAAGCGGCGGTCCTGCACCACGTAGCCTACCCGAAAAGCGCCGTCCTGGTCGCTCACCGGCGAAAAGCGGTTGCGGTCGAGCCGCGAGCGGGCCGCATCCACGAATACCGTCGTGCTGCTGTCCACCTGCAGACTAATGCCCACCGTGGCCAGCTGCTTCAGCAGCGGCGTGGGAATGCGGCGCACGGGCAGGTAGCGGCCCTGGCCCGTGCCCACGAAGCGGTACACCCGGCCGTTGCTGGTCTGGTCGGCCGGGTCGGTCGAGAGGTTGTAGTCGCCCCCCTGGCCCACGTCGGTAAAGCGCACCGAGTACACGCCGCGCAGCGTGTCGGCCCCCACGGCTCGGCTGAACTGGCCGGTGGTGGGGTCGCGCCGGTACAGCACCTGCGTGCGCGAGTAGCCCACCGAGTCGCCGCCCGCTACTTCGGCCACGGCCACGTTACCGGCGCGGCGCAGCTTTTTTAGCACGGTGGTATCGTTCAGGTTCAGGTTGAGGGCGTTGTTGGGATTGTCGGCTTCCTGGTAGAAGTTGCCGTGTACGCTCAGCCGGCCCAACTGCTGGTAGTGGCTGGCGGCCACCAGCGAGCGCGAATAGTTGAGGTCGGAATACTCAAAATCAATCTTGATGCGCGAATTGCGCGTGATGAGGTGGCGCGGCGTGAACGTGACTTCAGCCAAGTTGTAGTCGATGGTGTAGTCGGCGTCGAAGCCCCGGGTTTGCAGGCGGCCATCGAGGTACACCTTTTCCGAATTGGCGAGCACAATGATGAACTGCTCGCCATTGGGCCCGTTGAGGCGGTACGGCCCCTGCACGTTCTCAATCGGCGGCACGTCGAGGCTGGCAAATTTGCCCTTCGCCACCCCGCCCGCTACGGCGGTGGACGAGCGCCACACCACGCCCTTGCGCACGCCGCTGCTTGTCACGGTGGTGCCAGCCAGTGGGGCTTGGTCGCCCAACGGCAGCGGCGGGGCCACACCGGGCACCTGCCGGTTGGGGTCGGTAAGCTGGGGCTGGCTGATGGCGGGCGGGTTGAGCGTGGCCGGCGAAGGGCCCGCAATGCCGCCGCCCGGCACCTGCCCGGCCACGCCGTTCAGGAAGGTGGCATTGGCCACGCCCTGGGTTGCGCCGTAGCCCGCCAGGCCCACGATGGGCGGCCCAAAATTGGCCTCGGCCGCTGCACCCTGGATGTTTTTGTAGTAGCGCAGGAAGTAGTCGGGCTTGTTGCGCAGCACCACGTCGCCGGCCGTCAGGTTCCAGATGGGGTTGATGAGCGTGAGGTAGATTTTATCGAACTGCTGCAGCTGCTGGGTATTACCCTCCGGTTGAAACGGCACGTTTTGGTCCGAAATCGCAGCGGTGAGCTGGATGTTTTCGGCCAGCTGCCCTTCCAGCTGCAGGTTCAGCGCCGAGTTCACAAACACGTTCTGGGTGTTGCCAAAGCTCAGCCCGCGCGATAGATTGCCCGTTTTGCTGATGCCCGGCGTGTTCAAAATCTGCTCCTTCACCGAGAAATCCTCGAACCGCATCGCACCCTGCCGAAACCCAATACTGTCCATCAAGCTGCGCGGGCGCCGGAAGCGCGCCGCCGTGAGGCGCAACGGCAGCACCCGGTAGCACACCAGCAGCGAATCGGGCCGACCTGCGCCGCTGCTGTCGCGCGGAGCGGGCCGCACCCAGCGGTACCGCTCCGTGCGGCCGTCGTAGTCGAGCCCGCGCCCATTGGCCAGTACCGATGATGGCACGATGGTCAGCGTGTCCGTCAGCGTGAAGCTCGTGGTGTCGCGCCCGGGGGCCAGTCGCACCCAGCGGCAGCGGCGTGTGCTGGGCGGTAGGGCTTCGCCGGTTTTTGCCGGCCTCGTCTGCGCCCGCACTTCCGCTTTCACCAAAAGCAACGCCGCCACGAGCAGGCCCACCAGGGGGAAGCACAGACGGAAGCGACGAATCATGCGGTAAAGGTCGGGGTTAGCAGGCGCACAACGCACCAGCGGAGAACTTTGGTGCCCGGCCCCGTTTAGCCGCTTGCCACTGGTTCCGGACGCCTTGCTGCCGCCGCTCCACCACTTGCCGGTGGCATGTAACGACTTGCCGCGCCTTCTCCACTACTTGCCGGGGCCTTGTAACGCCTTGCCAGAGATTATTCGCGACTTACCGGGGCCTTGTAACGGCTTGCCGGGGCTAATCCACCACTTGCCGGAGTTCTGTAACGGCTTGTCGGACCTTTGCAACGACTTGCCAGGGCTTTGTAACGACTTGTTGCCAGCGCCCGGCTACCCCGCCAGCGGCAGTTCGATAAAAAAGTCGGTTCCCTCCCCTACCCGCGTCTCAAACCAGATTTTGCCGCCGGCACTCTCAATGCCCCTTCTGGCCACGGCCAGCCCGATGCCCGAGCCGGTTTCCTTGGTCGTGAAGTTGGGCACGAAGACTTTCTCGCGCACATCGTCGGGAATGCCCGCGCCGTTGTCGCGAATGGCCACGCGCACGCTGCCGGCTCCCACGTACCCCAGCGAAACGTCGATATGCGGGGCGCGGTCGGCCGGCACTGCCTGGCGGGCGTTTATCAACAGGTTATTGAAGGTGCGCACCAGCAGGCTCTCGTCGGCATACACGGTGTAGCGGCCGCTTTCGGCATCGGCTGGCAGGTGCAGGTCGAGGGCGCCGTCGTCGGTATCGGGCTGGTGCAGGGCCGTGCAGCGCCGCAGAATCTCGGCCACGTCGAGGCGCTCGGGGCGCATGGCCGGCAGGTTGGTGAAGGTGCTGAAGCTGGTGGCAATGTCGCTCAACACGTCAATCTGAGTGATAAGCGTCTGGGAAATGCGACCAATCAGCTCTTCCGAATTGGGCCGGCGCTCGGCAATGGCCTTCTGCAGGAACTGCAGGCTCAGCTTCATCGGCGTGAGCGGGTTCTTGATTTCGTGGGCCACCTGGCGGGCCATTTCGCGCCAGGCTGCTTCTTTTTCCTGCGCTGCCAGCTCGCGCTTACTGGCCTCGAGCTTGGTGAGCATGGCGTTGTACTCGCGCACCAGCAGGCCAATTTCGTCATCCGAGCTGCGGTAGTCGAGCAGCTCGTTTTCGCCCGTGAGCGTGGTCTGGGTCAGCTTTTCGGTGATGAGGGTGAGCGGGGCCGTGAGTTGCCGCGCCGCTACAAATGCCAGCCCCAGGAAAATCAGAAACATCAGCGTGAAGATGTTCAGAATCGTGGTAAACAGCTCGGTAAGCTTGGTATCCAGGGCTTTCTCCGAGTCGAAGAAGGGAATGCCAACGTACCCCAATATGGGCCCGGTAGCCATGTCCATTTCGTCGGCCGACGAACCATCATCGTCTAATGACGAGTTAACCGAATAGTTGCCCGTCTTATTGTTTGTTGCGCCAGCCGGGCCATGTCCCAGGGCGTGGCCCGCCAGGTCGGCGACCACAGCTTCGTGCGCGCCGGCCCGCACCGGCAGGTACAACGAATTGAACGAGAGCGAGCCCGCCTGCTCTGTGAGCAACGCGCGGGGGCGGTTGCGCTCACGCAGCGCCACCACCGCTTGGGGGTTCAGCAGTGGGCCCAGCAGGCCGGCATCAAAAATCAGCGGCTGGCTACTGGACAGCAGTTCGCCGTGGGCATCGTAGAGGTTGAGGTCGGTTTCGGTGAGGGCAGCCACGTTCTTGGCCAGCGCCGTCAGGGTGGGCCGCGCTGTGCTGTCGGAGAGCAGGTGGCGCTGCCGGCGCAGGCTTTCCAGCGCCAGCTGGCCGCGCCGCTCGTAGGTGCGGGCCAGGTCGCGCTTGTACGAAGCAATAAGCTGGCTGGCCGTGGCCACACTCACCACCAGCAGCGGCACCACAATGCCCACGTTCAACAGCAACTGAATACGGGTACTGAAATTGAGGCGCGGCAACGCACGGTCGCGCACCAGTAGCCCCACCGCACCCAGTACCAGCCAGAAACTGGCCGACAGCAGAAATTGAAACGAAAAGTTAGCCAGCCAGTCGCCCACCGAATACGTGGCCGTCGTTACCAACACGGTGCGGCCGAGGGAACCGCGCACCCCGAAGTGTTGGTAGCCCTTGCGCGTGAGGCCGGTGGCATAGAGGCGCGGGTCGGTGAGCAAGTCGGCGGGCAGTCGGTTGGCGTAGTCGAAGTCGCCCTCGCTATACACCAGCTGCCCGCGGTTGTAGCCGGCGTAGCTGAGCTCGGTGGCCAGCCCGGGCTCGAAGAACTTCTGGTCGACCAACAGCTCGGGCAGCACGCTGTAGGGAGTTAGCTTTTTTAGGGCCAGCTCCACGCGTACTGCCCCCAGCGGCAGGCCAATACCATTCACCCGCTGCCCCGGCACGGTGATGTAAGCCACGTAGCGCCGCGAGCCAAACGGGTTGTCCGACTGCATCAGAAATACCCCAGCTTGCCCAGTGGCCGTTGCTGTCCGGGCCGTGTTGATGCGGGCAGCTAGCAGACTGGGGGTTCCCGGAATCGCGCCCACGGCGTCGCCAGGAGCATCGTATAAGGTGATGTTGCTTTCGTATTTATCGAAATATTGGCTCAGGTATTGCCGAGCAATACGCTCACGCACCGCGTCGGTGTTGCTGAATGCAGCAGTCAGTGACCTCCGCACAAAGGGGTCACTCGCGATTTTGCGCATCTGCTCACTCAACAAATACTCTCCCTGAAAGTCGTTATCGATGAGCAGGTTGCCTGCCAGCCGTTGTTTATCGACCAGCAGCTGTTTCTCGAAATGCTCGTAGAGGGCCAGCGCCCCCGTGGCCGAAGTGAGGGCCAGCAGCAACACCACCAGTACTGAGGCCTGGTAACTGCCTCGTCCAGGGGCGGCCCGCAGGTTCACGGCCCGCACCAGCGCGGCAAATAGCAGTAGCACGCCCGTCAGCAGCAGCCGCGGCTCGCCCACCGCCAGCCCGGTTCCCAACACCGGCAGCGCCGCGGCCAAAGGGGCCCACAGCAGCACCCGGCGCGGCACGTGGCGCAACAAAGCACCGGCCACCTGCGTCAGGCCAAACAAACCCGTGAGCCAAGCGGCGGTGTGCAGTAGCACGGCCAAGCCCAGCATCACCCAGAACCCACTAGGCTGCACGTTGCGGCTCACGTCGAGGTTGAGCTGTGAGCTACCAAAAGCAGTGCTGTAGTACCCAAACAGCAGCCCCAGCCAAGCTGCGAAGGCAACGCCGATAGCGGCAGCGGCTAGTAATTGCCCCTGCCTTGAGGCCGGAGCTGGCACACGGCTCGGCACGTTGTAACGACGCCATAGAGCCACGCCGCCGGCTGCCACCAGCAGGGCCAGCAGCGCTTCTAGCAACAGGTCGCCTAACGAAGGTGCCCACCACGCGGCCGCGTACACCCGTGGGTCGAACAAGGGGAGTTCGATGAATGAGTAAGGCAGCCCCAGAAACACCAGCACCGCTCGCAGCAGCACCAGTGGCAGCACCAGCACCAGCACGGCACTTACCGCACGGCCAGCATGCCACCAGCGCCGGGCCAGTAGCAGCCAGGCGGCTGCATATAACAAACTTCCCAACGCCAGCAGCCCCAGTGGCACGTATTGCCCGGTGAGCGGGTTGGGCTGAATTCGCCGAATCGAGAACAGGTAACGCCCATCGCCAGCTTCGAACCGCGCCAAGCCAGGAGCCGGATTTTCCCCTACAATTTCGAGTTCCAGCCCCCGAAACAACGCCTGCTCACCGCCCTCTCGCAAGTAGCGGTTGTTGATGCGGTAATGACGCTTCAGCGGCAAATACATTAGTATCAGAAACCGGCCGGCCGGCCGCCGCAACTGCACAAAGTTCCCCAACGGCGTCTCAATCAGCCGCTCTGCTACTGCAGGGGCCGTTTCCGTTTCGGGCCGCAAGGTGGCGTCGGACCAGTAGCGCAGCACACCGTTTTCCAGCACGCAGGTCGGGTAGGTCGTTTCGGCCAGTAGTTGCTGAAAACTGTACGGGCCGTGCTGCAGTTGCATGGCCACGGTGTCGGCTTCGCGGCGGGCAATGGCTTCGGCGTTGCGCACGAGCTGCTGCAAATGAGCTACGTCGGTGCGCTGCACCACGCCCGGGGCCTGGCCGTAGCGGCTGGCCAGGTAGCCACCGCCAAAGCACAGCACTGCCGCCAGCAATAGCAGCCACGGCAGCCGCTGCCGCGTGGTTGCCGAAAGAATAGCCGGAGATAGGCGAAAGGGAGCGCGCAAGAAAGCGGGTATCAGGTCAGGAATCGGGCGGAAAAGGGCTGTCCGCTCAAAGAAAGCCAGTAAGCACTAAAAAGGCACTATACATGGCGGAGCGGCCCGGGCAGTATCTCGACAAATTCCAGGCCCAATAAAAAATGCTGCCCGAAAGCAGCATTCAAATCAACCCATATGCTTGCAAGCTAAGATGATAAATAGCGTGGGTCGAAATGCGCCCCACCAAAGCCGTAAAGCATCACCGCCCGCGAATAACGAAACAGCAGCGGCGTCACAACAAGCACTGCAGCGGCTACTGTCAGCACGTATACCCACAGGGGCGGGTCGTTGGCGAAGTAGTTCAGCAGAAAGCCGATACTCAGCAAGATACCCGTCGAAAACCCCGAGCTGATGTACATGGCCCCGTAGTAGAAGCCGGGCTCAGGTTCGTAGGCATAGCGGCAGTGCGGGCACTCAGCCGGCATGTCCATAAACTTCCAGCTCAAAGCCCCGTGCGTAAAGAGCTTGCCCATGTGGCAGCGCGGGCATTGCAACTTCAGGAGTGCCCGCATTGTGCCAGGCACAGCCATTAAGCGTTGGCTTTCTTCGGGTGCGTGCGACGATACCAGAAGTAGCCCACCGCGCCCATCAGAATATATGGCACGGTCATCATGTACACGATGCCCTTGTTGAGGCCGGCCACGTCGTAGTCGTCGCGCTCCTGCCGGGCAGCTTCCACCTGTGACTTACACATGGTGCATTGTGCCTGAGCCGCCAGCGGGGCCAAGCTCAGCAACAGGCCCACGAGCAGGGCAAAAGCAGTGGTAAAAAAGGTCTTTTTCATAATTAGAGCAACACCAGGGCCGCGGCAAAGTTTCTCAACATCAGGTATAGTACGGCGAAATCATGAAATACACGATAACGCCAGTTACTGACACGTACAGCCACACCGGGAACGTCCAGCGAGCAATGGCTTTGTGCTTGGTGTATTGCCCCGTAAGGGCAAAATAGAGCGTAAACAGCACCAACCCTACCGTGACGACAGCCAAGCTAATGTGCGTGAGCAGCAGAAGGAAGTAAATCGTCCGGATAGTGCCCTCGCCGCCAAAATGCGTGCTGTCTACTTGCGAATGGTAGGCCACGTACGAAAGCAAAAACAGGCCGCCCAGTGCAAAAGCCGTCCCCATCGAAGCACGGTGAGCCAGTACATTCTTCTGTCGAATAAAGTAGAACCCAGCCAGTAGTGCTACCGCCGTCAACGAGTTCAACACCGCATTGAGAGCTGGCAATGACTTGAGATAAGGTGCCGAGCCCGCAATCTGGAAGGCACCTTTATAGTAAAACAGGACGGCTACTAGTAGGGGCACCACCACCCCCAGCGTGCCAAGGATGATTTTGTAGCGCGTATAGTCGCCAGGAGCCAGCACGGGCGGGTGCAATTGTTCAGTGGGGGTGTTCATAGTCGTAAAGCTGCACGGTTACTTCCGTGAGTAAGCGGTCAATTTCGCGCCCATCGGTACCGTCATAAATACCGCGCACGCGGCGCTGCTTGTCGATTAATAACAGCCGACCGGCTGGGATGTTGGCTGTGAACACAGCCCCGGGCAGGCGCTTAGGGTCCGTCGTAAGCCGAAACTCGCGTTGGGTGAGTTGGTGCAGCGTATCGGCTGGGACAGCCAGGAGAAACCACTTGCCGGCAATCGTGCCATACTGTTCGGCCAGTTTCGAAAGGCTAGCCGTGTTGGAAGCGGTGGGGTCGAGCACAAACGTCACGAGCTTCACACGCGGCTCGTGCCGGAATTTCTCCTGCACCCGCAACAATTGGCGAGCCACTAGGGGACTGGCAGCATCATCGGCAAAAAACTGCGCGATGTACAGGCCTTGGCTTAACTCTTGGCTACTGACTTCGCGGCCGGTCGAAGCCAACAACTGGAACGGAGCGATTTGGTGGAAAACAGTATCGCGCTGCCACTTCCCGCCAACCTGTGTGGAATCCACACGGTCGGGCAGGTAAGTTGGCAGCGCGTAACGGTTTGTGCCGAAGCGGTACAGAAACAAAAAGGCCAGTACCGGCACCAATAGCAGCAGCCCCAGCAAAAGGGTTTGGCGGGGCCGCATCCGCTATTTAAACATGTTTTGCAGGACTTCGCCCATGAACGAACCCTCCGTGATGAGGGCCACTAGTAGCCAAACCAGCAGCGTTACCGGCACCATAATGGTCCAGATAAGGCCTTTGGTCTCGTGCTTCAAGTGCATGAACTCGGCCACAATGAAGAAGGCCTTGAGAATGGTGAGGCCGATGAAAATGCTGTTGCGCAGCGTGCTGGGGTGCATCAGGAACACGAACACGAATTCGATGGCCGTGATGGCCACCAGAATGCCGAAGGTTTTCCAAATCCAAGCGGTGTTCGGCTTGGCGATTTCGCCGGGAGCAAGCGTGTGCTCGGTAGTTGCGTGAGAAGCCATTTGAAGAGAATTATAACTAATGAGTTATAGATGCTGGACTGACAGTTTTGCCAAACCCAGAATCATAATTCAACCTTTATACGTGAGATTAAACGAGGTAGAAGAAGGTGAATACGAACACCCACACCAAATCTACAAAGTGCCAGTAGAGGCCAATTTTCTCAATCATCTCGTAGTGGCCGCGCTTTTCGAACGTGCCGTTGGTGGTGGCAATAAAGCACCACACCAGCAGGCAGACGCCCGAGAATACGTGCGTGCCGTGGAAGCCGGTAATGAAGAAGAACAGGTCAGCGAAAAGCACTGGCCCGTATTGGTTCATGTGCAGGTTGGCACCGAAGAACTTGGTGCCGTCGGCCATAATGGTGGGCTCAACGTGGCCGTTGATGAAGTGGCCCCACTCCCAAGCCTGACTGCCCAGGAAAGTAGCGCCAAACAGGATGGTCCAGAGGAGCCATTTCTGCACATCGGCTTTGTCCATGCGGTGGCCGGCCTCAACAGCCAATACCATGGTTACCGAACTCAGAATCAGAATCATGGTCATCAGAGCCACGAAACCGAGCGGAACGTTGGCGTGTCCCATGCCTGGAAAAGCATTGAACACATGGTCCGGAATAGGCCACCAACGCGTGCTGAAAACGAAGTCTTTGGCTTCGCCGGTAAATACCTCGTGCTTATGGCGAATCATGCCATAGGTAGTGAGGAAGGCAGCAAAGGTGAAAGCGTCAGACAGCAGGAAGAACCACATCATCAGCTTGCCGTAGCTCGCTTTGAAGGGTTCGTTGCCGCCATCCCAGTTGCCGGTGCGTGGGGCGTCGAGGGTGGCAGAAGCAGCGGTGGGCTGCAAAGTGGTCGGTTGGGACATAGCGGACAGCGTAACGTCGAATTTAGTGGTTCAAAAGTAAGAACAAATACAGGTACAGCCAAAGGCCGCCCAGGAAGTGCCAGTACAAGGTGGCGTTGCCAATGGAGAGCATAGCGCGCGAATGCACCTGATAATTAAGCGTCCGCTTCAGTACCACGGCCAGAAAAATAAGGCCAGTAATAAGGTGAAAAGCGTGCACGCCCATGAGCACGTATACGAACGAACCGGAAGGATTGGCATCGGCCCCGCCGAAATACGTGTTGCCCGCCACCAAATCGCCAAAGCTGTAGTACTGTCCCACCAGGAAGGCTAAGCCTAGCACCAAGGTGATAATCAGGCCAGTTTTTGCACGACCGATTTCGTCCTTGCGAGCGGAGAAAAAGGCCCACTGCATAGTGGCACTGCTGAGCGCAATGAGGATGGAATTGATGAGCAGCGAGGCGGGCAGGTCGAACTCGCGCCAGTTGCCTTCGTCGCGGCGCACGATGTAACCGCTGGTGAAAGCCGCGAACATCATCACGATACTGAAAATGAGGAGGATAAGAAGCACACGCTTGGGGTGCCAGCCTAGTCCGGTTTCCTTCTCGGCTAAAATCTCGGGAGTCATAATTATGATGAATTGGTAATCGTAAGAGTCAATGAATTTCCAGCCGGAGCCGAAAGCACCCACTGTCAATCATTAACAATTAATAGCTAGATTTTGTCCAGTACCAAGGCAATTTGTACGATGGGTAAATAGAGAAACGAGGCGAACATGATGCGTAGCGCCGCCTTGCGCGACTGCGTGCGCATGAGCTGCACCGTGAGTAACAAAAACAGGATACCAGCTACCACAGCCACCAAGGCCGAGACGCGGCCCGCGATATTAAATTCCAGCGGCAGCAGGCTCAACGGGATAAGCAGCAACGTGTAGGTCATTATCTGAAAGGCCGTGCGCAAGTCGCGATTGCCAGGCGAGGGCAGCATCTTGAAGCCGGCCCGTTTGTAGTCGTCGTCGGCGACCCAGGCAATGGCCCAGAAGTGTGGAAACTGCCACATAAACTGGATGCCGAACAACACCCACGCCTCAACACCAATGTAACCCGTTGCAGCCACCCATCCAATGAGAGGCGGCAATCCGCCGGGAATAGCGCCTACTGCTACACAGATGGGCGAAATCGTTTTGAGCGGCGTGTAGATGAAGCCGTAAAGTATGAGTGAGAGCAACGACAGGCCCGCCGTGAGGGGGTTGAAGTAGTACCAGAGCAGCGCCAGCCCGGTTACGCCCAGCAACACGCAGAATACCCATGCTTCGGCCGGCGAGAGCACGCCTGTGGGAAGTGGCCGCTTGGCGGTGCGGGTCATCAGCTTGTCGAGTTCCCGCTCGTGCACCTGGTTGATGATGTTCGCCGAGCCCGTTACGAGCAGCCCACCCAGCATCACCAGCAACGCGCGGCTCCAGCTCAGCTCATGCACCCCCAGCATGTAGCCGATGGCACTGGAAAACGCCACCGTGAGCGAAAGCCGGAACTTGAGCAGTTGAAAATAGGCGCGGGCCTTCACCATCAATACCTGTGTTTTATAGGCCGTAAGCACCGGCTCTGGAGTCCAGCCCTCAACGGGGCCGCAAAGTTACGCAACAACCCGCCGGGCAGCATCCGAAGGCGCAATAGTTTCCCGACCTTTTCGGGCGCGGGCTACCGCCAGCAGCATCAGAAACTGAGCACCAAACAACACGGTAGCCAAGGTGAGGTGCACCGGCTGCACGGCCGGTGGTAACGCAAATGAGGCTAATACGATGCCCGCCACAATCTCCAACCCGATAATGCCCAGCGTAGCCGTAACCAGTCGTTGTAGCCACGTAAGGCTTAATTGCCACAATTCGTAGCCCACATATACATTCACGAGCACCACTACCGCCGACATCGTACGGTGCAGGCTAAATACGCTGCCCAGCTTGCTAACCCAGGTTTCGCGCCCCAGGTAATCGGCCGCGGCCGAAACGATATCAACCTGCTCGCGCACTTGTGTGCCCAGCACAATTTGCCAGAAAGTGAGTAGCAGCGCCGCCCATAGCCACACTTGTAGCGAAAGTGCTGGCCGCTGTATGGTTCGAGCTTGCACGAGGTTATCATCAGTTTCCAATGATGCCCTCCTCCCCCACTGCGCCCGGTCCACGGCATAGAGCAACAGCGCCACAATTACCAAAGCCAGCGCCATGTGTACCGTTACCATTACCGGGAGCAAGTTGGTCGATACTACTAGCGACCCCAAGTAGCCCTGCACCCCAGTGAGTAAAAATGAAGCCAGCGCCAGCCAGAAAATCGTGCGGTCGCGCCGCCAATACGGCAGCGCAAATACCACCGTCAGAAACACAAACACTCCAATAAGCGCACCCAGCAACCGGTTCACATATTCAATCCAGGTTTTCACCGGGTTAAAGTCGGTTTCGATATATTGCGTGGGATGGGCGAAGATGCTGCCTGCTACCTGCGCGAAACCCATTTTTTGCAGCGTACGGGCCAGCTTCTGGTTCTTGGCCACGCGCTGAGCAGTGTATACCTCTTTGTAATCGGGCGACAGTTGGCTGGCCTCGGTGGGTGGTACCCACTGCCCGAAACACTTGGGCCAGTCGGGACAGCCCATGCCACTGCCGGTACTACGCACCACGCCACCTACCAGTATCAGCAAGTAAACGGCTACTACTGTGAGAATGCCGAACGAGCGAAACCGGCGCAAGGCCGCAGTATTTAAATTATTCTCCATTCTTAAAAGTCGGTTGCTACTGCACCCATTTGATAACAACCATCCCTTGCAAATGGTGATGAAAGTAGCAGGCTAAAAAAAACGGGCCGCCGGTGAGGCGGCCCGTTCGGGGACTTTGCTTGTATCGACACCTTAGTCGGCTAGCTCCTGCTCATAGGGCAGGTTCGACGACTGCGTTTGCGAGTACGGTACGTTTTGTGGGATGAAATCCACTTCCGAACCGGGCTTGCTGTAATCGTAGGGCCAGCGGTACACGGCGGGAATTTCGCCGGGCCAGTTGCCGTGGCCGGGCTCAATGGGCGTGGTCCACTCTAGCGTGGTCGAGTTCCAGGGATTCTGGGTAGCGCGACGGCCGCGGAAGATGCTGTAGAAGAAGTTAAAGATGAAGATAAACTGACCCAGGAAGGCGATGATGGCCGCAATCGAGATGAACTTGTTCATATCGGCAAATTGCGAGAACGCATCGAAGCCAGTCCAGGCGTAGTAACGACGGGGGAAACCGGCGATGCCTACGTAGTGCATCGGCATGAACACCAAGTACACACCCACGAAAGTCAGCCAGAAGTGGATGTAGCCCAGCTTCTCGTCCATCATGCGACCAAACATCTTCGGGAACCAGTGGTACACGCCGGCAAATAGGCCGAAGAAGGCGGAGCTACCCATTACCAAGTGGAAGTGAGCTACCACGAAGTAAGTGTTGTGCATCTGAATATCCAAGGTCGCGTTGCCGAGGATAATACCCGTCAAACCACCCGAAATAAACAGCGACACAAAACCAATCGAGAAAAGCATAGCGGCCGTGAAGCGGATGTTACCGCGCCACAGCGTGGCCAGCCAGTTGAACACTTTCACGCCCGATGGCACAGCGATGATCAGCGTCAGGAACATGAATACCGAGCCCAGGAAGGGGTTCATGCCGGTTACGAACATGTGGTGAGCCCACACGACGAACGACAGCAGCGAAATGCCAATCAGCGAGCCAATCATGGCGCGATAGCCGAAGATGGGCTTGCGGGCATTGGTAGCCAGTACTTCCGACACCATACCCATGGCAGGCATAATCACAATGTACACCTCGGGGTGACCCAGGAACCAGAACAAGTGCTGGAACAATACCGGCGAACCGCCTTGGTTGCTCAGTGCCTGTCCGGCAATGTAGATATCCGATAGGAAGAACGAAGTCCCGAACGAACGGTCGAACACCAGCAGTAAAGCGGCCGAGAACAGCACCGGAAACGACAGGATGCCGAGGATAGCCGTGAGGAAGAAAGCCCAGATGGTAAGCGGCAGCTTGCTCATGCTCATGCCACGGGTACGCAGGTTGATAACCGTTGTCACGTAGTTAACGCCACCTAGCAGCTGCGATACAATGAAGAACACCATACTCACCAGCCACAGCGTCATGCCCGCGCCGGAACCGGGAATGGCTTGCGGCAGCGCGCTCAACGGCGGGTAGATTGTCCAGCCCGCAGAAGCTGGGCCCGTCTCAATAAACAGCGACGAGAACATGACCACGCTGGAAATGAAGAAGAACCAGTACGACAGCATGTTCATAAAGCCCGAAGCCATATCGCGGGCACCCACTTGCAGCGGAATCAGGAAGTTCGAGAACGTACCCGATAGACCGGCCGTGAGCACAAAGAACACCATGATAGTGCCGTGCATCGTCACAAGGGCGAGGTAGAACTCAGGGTTGAGCTTACCGGCTTCAATCCAGTGACCGAGTACAGGCTTCAGCCATTCCATCGTGCCCTCGGGCCAGCCGAGCTGCAAGCGGAATAAGCTCGACAGCGTACCCCCGATGATAGCCCACAACATACCCGTAATCAGGAACTGCTTGGCAATCTGCTTGTGGTCTTGGCTGAACACGTACTTCCACAGCCAATGCTGGTCATGATGGTCGTGCTCATGGTCTTCGTGGTGCAGCAGGTGGTCACCATGCTCCACAGTCGGCACCGGAGCGGAGCCAACGCCACCCTGCGCTTGCACGCTGGGCGATAGATTTGGTTTGGGTGTCAGGTCTGACATAGCAGGATACCTTTTGTATGTAGTTAGTTAGAAGCTGCCAGGGGCATAGGAGCAGCCTCTACTTCGGGCGCAGCCGCTACGGGAGTAACCATCGTTTTGGCTTTCTGTTTGAAGGCGGCCATTACTTCGGGATTCTTTTGTGAGAATGATTGCTGCGCGGCGTACCAGTTCTGGTAATCATCGGGCTCATCTACAATCACCGTCGCTTTCATGGCGAAGTGGCTACCACCGCAAAGCTGGTTGCAAGCCAGTTCATAATTGAACTTGGGGTTGCCCAGTTTGGCGCGCATTTCATCGGTTGTCGTGGTTGGCGTGAACCAGAAGCGGGTCGGCATCCCGGGTACCGCGTACATCTGCACGCGGAAGTGGGGCATGTACACGGCGTGCAGTACATCGCGCGAGCGAATCTTAATCAGCACCGGCACGCCCTTGGGCACGTGAATTTCGTTGGTCGTGAAGTCATCCAGAGCCGACTTGTCGCTCAGGTCGAAGCCCCACTCATTCACCGCATCAATCATGCGGTAGTTGATAACACCCAGCTTCATGTCGCGACCGGGGTAACGAACAAGCCAGTTGAATTGCTTGCCCATTACTTCCACAACCACCGAATTTTTCGGGGCCGGACCAGTGATGCGCGTCCAAGCTTTCCAGCCGGCGAAAATCAGCGAAGCCATCACGATAGCCGGGATGATGGTCCAGATAACTTCGATTTTATTGTTGTGGGAAAAGAAATAAGCCCGACGGCCTTCCTTGTGCTGATACTTATAAGAATACCAGAACAGAAGAGTCTGCGTGATGGCAAACGCAACTCCAATCACCGCCATCGTGGTCCAGAACATAGTTTCCATCTTGTGACCGTGTACCGAAGCAATGGGTGGGTTCATCTTGTTGAAATTCTCAACAAACGAATACGCGAACCAAGCACCGCCTCCAATCAGGAACACCATCATCAGGATAGCATTCACACTATTGCTTACCCCGATGTCGCGAGTGAAAGAACCCGAGAAAATCGAAGTAAATATCTGTAGGCGATACAGCAGGCCGAACACGACCAACAGCAGCACCAGCACCAGTAAAATGGTTAGAGCAGTCATTGAGTTTGTAGTAGTGAGTACTGAGTATCAGGCATCAAGCAGTAGCTAAGCGTTAGCAAGCTGCCTTGCTACTTAATACTGCATCCTGAAATCTAAACCTTAGGTGGTGTGGTGCACACTTTCGTCGAGGAAGGGGTGATTCACGGGCACCAGCGAAGCCGAAGCCAGACGGCGGGTGAATACAATCAGGAATGCGCCGAGGAAAATTGCAGCAATGCCAATCTCAATCAAGAACCCATTTTCGCCGCGCAAAGTTGCCGGCATCAGCATCAAATAGAAGTCGGACCAGTGACCGCACAGAATGGCAACGCAAACGATTTTCATCATAATCATCTGGCGTTTGGCATCACGCGTCATCAGTGCCAGGAAAGGGAAAACGAAGTTGATGGCGATGTTGAAAAAGAACATAAAGGTGTAACGTCCTTCAAATCCACCAAGGCGCTGGTTGTAGTACACTGCTTCTTCGGGAAGGTTTGCGTACCAAATCAGCATGAACTGGGCGAACCACACGTAAGTCCAGAAGATGCTAAAACCGAACATCAGCTTGCCCAAATCGTGGATGTGGCTGGAGTTTAAAGCACGCAGGTAGCCATTTTGTTTCAGTATAATAGCTGTGAGGGCAATGGCAGCAATGCCCGATACCCACCACGAGGCGAATACATACCAGCCAAACATGGTGCTGAACCAGTGCGTGTCAACCGACATCACCCAATCCCATGCTGCCATGGACGAAGTCACCGCGTACAGAACGAGGAACAGAGCTGAAGCCGTGATGCTTTTGTGGAACCAGTAGGTACCGCCGTTCAAGTCTTCCGCGAGCGAGAGCTGACGCAACTTCCAGCTGAAGGCAGCCCAGATTACGAGGTAGCTCACCATACGAATCACGTAGAAAGGCAGATTCAGAAAACCTTCTTTGCCTTTTATAATGGCATCGAAGTGCTCCGACTTTGGGTCCATAATACCATCGTGCGTCCAGTGGAAAATATCGTGACGGCCCACGAAGAACACAATGAGCATCACCACACCGCCGGGAATTACCCAGGCGCTCAGGGCCTCAGAGATACGCTTTACAACTACCGACCACCCAGCATATGCCACGTAGTTGATAGCCATGAACACGGTACCAATGGCAGAAACGCCAAGGAAGAACAGATTGCTATGCCAAAGGCTTACCAAAATGCGCTTGATGAGCACTGAGTGGCCTTCTTCGTGGGTAGCGCCATGCGCGGCTGCCGCGTGGCCAGCGGCTTCGCCATGCTCAGCTGCGCCCCAGCCCATTACCTGGGCGAGAATGCCCACAACGAGCAATACTACGCCGGCAACGATGATGGTGATAAAAGTTTTACGGGCGCCATCCGTAACAACGAGCTGTTCAGCCGTGGCGCTTTCGTGGTGCGTCAGAGTTGCCATAGTTATTTGTTGCCGGGAATATGGGTCACGCCAGAACCGTTGGGCGAAACGGCGCCACCTTGGCCGGGAGTTTCGGAAGCTTTGTTGGCTTGCGCCTGCCCTACCGGTGCAGTATTGGTAGGGTCCGTAGTTTCAGTCGAGTCGCTGGTTACCGTGCTGGTTGGGCCTTTGGCCACCAGTTTGCTCAGCGCATCTGGGCCTTCGCCACGTTGGAGCACCCGCACATACATGGCGATTTTCCAACGCTCCTCCGGATTTACGATGGACCCGTGGGGCATCATGCGGTTGCGGCCCCACTGGATGACGTGGTAGATGTGACCATCATTCATGGTTTTGTAGGCACCAGCCGAGTAATTCGGCACACCCTTGTACTTGACACCTACAAGGCCTTGGCCATCACCTTGCTCTCCGTGGCAGTGCGAGCAAACACGTGTGTAGAGCACTTTGCCTTCTTCCAAATTGGCTTTGGTGTAGGCAAAAGGGTTGCGGAGTGTGCGCTCAGCTATCCTGACACTGTCCTTCGGGATATGGTCGAAGTAGTTAAGCTTGCCGCGGGGCACCGTACCGTTAGCCGGGGTACGCTGGTTTATGCCGAATGAGTTAACCGTGTTAAAGCTGGTTTGCTTAAGCGGTTCGTAGGGTATCGACTCGTACATCTCCGGGGCATATTCCACACCGGGGTCATTTCCATCGTGGGTACAGGCCGTGGTGGCCAGGCCCAAGGACAGCAGCAGCGCCGAAACGCGCAGGCTCAGGGTCAGCGGATGCGTCATTACTAGTTGGTCATTTCTTTTTGGTTGACTTCCGAAGCACCGTTTTCGCGGAGCAACTGGGTCAGCCGGGGAAACTGCGAGCTGGTTTCATCCAACTCGATGGCCATTACAAACTTGTCGTCGGTGGCACGTACGTCCATCACCGGTGTTTTGAAGCGCGGATAAAGACCCGTAATGGTGAAAAACGTGATGGCCATACCGTGGCAGGTGAAAAACACCGTGAGCTCGAACGCGACCGGCACGAAGGCCGGCAGGCTGATGTGCGGCTTACCACCGATAATCATCGGCCAGTCGAAACCCAGCATGTAAATCTGCATCCACAGCGCGAAGGCTAGGCCCGTCATGCCAAAAAAGAAGGCAGCAATAGGCAGGCGCGAACGCTCAATACCAAGCGCATCATCGATGCCGTGCACCGGGTAAGGCGAGAATACGTCGTAGATTTTCACGCCGGCGGCGCGCACATTTTCCACGGCGTGCAGCAGCACGTCTTCGTCTTCGAAGATGCCGAGGGCGAATTGCTTAGTCATGCTGGTTGTAGTTTACGGGAGCCGAGGCAGGGGCCCCGTGGATGGCAGGTTGATGGGCGTGGGCGTGAGCCGCTTTCTCGGGGTTGTAAGTCGGGCCGTTATCAACGGTGTACTTCAGGATGGTCTTTACTTCGGCCATGTTAATCACCGGGAAGAACTTGGCGAAGAGTAGGAAGAGTGTGAAGAACAAGCCGAGGGTACCTACATACAGGCCGATGTCTATAATCGAAGGCGAGAACATGGCCCAGCTCGACGGCAGGTAGTCGCGGTGCAACGAAGTCACGATGATTACGAAGCGCTCGAACCACATACCGATGTTCACGATGATGGACAGGACGAACGTGAGCGGGATGCTGTAGCGCACGCGGCGGAACCACACCAGCTGTGGCGTAATCACGTTGCAGGTCATCATCGCAGCGTAAGCCCACCAGTAGGGGCCGGTAGCACGGTTGATGAAGGCGTACTGCTCGAATTCTACCTGCGAATACCAGGCGATGAAGAACTCCGTGATGTAAGCCACACCCACAATGGAGCCGGTTACCATCATAATTTTGTTCATCAGTGCGATGTGCTCCAGCGTGATATAATCTTCGAGGCGGAATACCACCCGGGTAATCAGCATCAGGGTAAGCACCATGGCAAAACCCGAGAAGATAGCGCCAGCCACGAAGTAGGGCGGGAAGATGGTGGTGTGCCAGCCCGGTACCACCGAGGTAGCAAAGTCCATCGATACAATGGTGTGTACTGACAGTACCAGCGGGGTCGAAACACCGGCCAGAATCAGCGAAACGGTTTCGTAACGCGACCAAGCTTTGGCCGAGCCTTTCCAGCCGAAGCTCAACATCGAGTAGCTGAACTTGGCAATAGGGCCTTTGGCGCGGTCCCGAATCGAAGCGAAGTCCGGAATCAGACCGATATACCAGAACACCAGCGACACGGTGAAGTAGGTCGAGATGGCGAACACGTCCCACAACAAGGGCGAGTTGAAGTTAGCCCAGAGCGAACCCAGCGTGTTCTGGAACGGGAAAACGTAGAATGCCAACCACGGACGGCCCATGTGCAACACCGGGAACATGGCGGCGCAGATTACGGCGAAGATGGTCATGGCTTCGGCCGCGCGGTTGATGGAACTCCGCCATTTCTGACGGAACAGCAACAGTACCGCCGAAATCAGGGTGCCGGCGTGGCCGATACCTACCCACCACACGAAGTTGGTGATGTCCCAGGCCCAGTTAACGGTCTTGTTCAGGCCCCACTCGCCGATGCCGTACCAAACGGTGCGGTATACGGAGTAGAAGAAAATCCCCAAGAAAAACAGGGCTACGCTCAAGGCGGCCATCCAACGCAGGTTGGGTTTGGCTTCCACCTGGTAGCAGATGTCTTGCGTGACGTCGTGTAACGTCTTGCCGCCGGTTACGAGCGGCTCGCGTATTGCTGATACGTGCTGCATAAAGGGATAATTAAGCTTCTACTTCGGGGGCAAAAAATTCCGATTCGGCATTGCGAATCTTCGTCAGGTAGGTCACGTTCGGCTGCACGTTGATGGAGTCGAGCGAGTGGAAAGCGCGCTCGCCGTCTTCTCGGCGCAGCAACTGGCTGATGCGGCTCTTGGGGTCTTTCATATCACCGAACACGATGGCTTCGGTAGGGCACGACTGGGCGCACGCCGTTACAATCTCGCCATCCTTGGGACGACGCTTCTGCTTCTTGGCTTCGAGCTTACCGAGCTGGATACGCTGCACGCAGAACGAGCATTTCTCCATCACACCACGGGCACGTACAGTTACGTCCGGGTTCAGCACCATGCGGCCGAGGTCGGTGAACATGTGGCCGTTTACTACTTCGAACTTCTCGTTCGAGTAGTACGAGAACCAGTTGAAACGGCGCACTTTATATGGGCAGTTGTTGGCGCAGTAACGCGTACCAATGCAACGGTTGTAGGTCATCTGGTTGAGACCTTCGGTGCTGTGCGTGGTAGCCAGTACCGGGCATACCGTTTCGCAGGGCGCGTGGTTGCACTGCTGGCACATCATGGGCTGGAAGATAACCTGTGGGTTTTCCGAAGGGTCTTCCATGGCAGCATAGGTCGCCACCTTGCCTTTAGTGTCGAAGTCACTCTTGTGTGCATCGGAGCTGTAGTAGCGGTCGATGCGCATCCAGTGCATTTCGCGGCGGTTAATTACCTGCTGCTTGCCTACCACGGCGGTGTTGTTCTCGGTCTGGCAACCAATCACGCACGAGCCGCAGCCAATGCACGAGTTCAGGTCGACAGCCATGCCCCAGTGGTGGTTGTTGTACTGATAGTCCTGCCAGAGCGACACCTTACTAGGAGCTTCCAACCCATCGGGTGTGGAAACCTTCTCGTACTCCGTTACCTTTTTGGGGTCTTTTACATACTGCGCCAGGGTGCTTTCCTGCACCACCGGGCGGCGGTCCATCAGCGTGTGGTGCGTCTGAGTTTGAGCAATAGGCGAGGTAGCGCCGGTTTTTTCTAGCGTTACTACGTTTTGGTATTGAGTACCACCGTTGGCCATCATGGCCAGTGGGGCAGCGTTCTCCCCTACTTTGTCGCCGGCTTTGCCAGCCAGTGTGCGGCCGTAACCGAGCGCGATGCTCACCGTGCCATTGGTCTGACCGGGTTGAATAAGTACGGGCAGTTCGACGCTGTAGCTGTTGGCCGTTACTTTCAGCACGTCACCCTGCTCCCACTTCTGCTCGATGGCCATCTTGCGCGGCACAGCGATGTAGTTGCCCCAGGTTGCCTTCGATACAGCATCGGGCAGTTCCTGCAGGAACGGGTTGTTGGCTTCAGTACCAGCGGCACTGAGGCCTACTTTCTCGTAGAGCGCCAATTCAATGCCATTCGGCTTGGCGGCGTTGCCCAACTGCGAAGCGGCGGCGGCCGCACTCATGCCAGTCATGGCAGGGGCAGCGGCCAGAGCCGTACCCATCGTTACGCCATCGTGCACAACTTTATCCCAAGCGGCATCAGTCGGGGTGATGCCACGCCAGTTGGCACGGAGGTATCTGTAGTAAGTCGTATTGTTGCCAGCCCAGTGCAGGAGGCTTTCCTGGGCCTGGCGGGTAGCAAACAGCGGCGTAATTGCCGGCTGGGCTAAGCTGAGGTAGCCCCTTTTAGGCTCGAAATCGTTCCACGATTCCAACCAGTGGTTATCGGGCGCGGCATACTGGCAAAGGCTGCCGGTTTCGTCGAGACGGTCGTTGAGCGAAATGCTGAGGGCCACTTTGGCAATGCCACTCTTCACTTTCGCACCCAGCGGGTGGTTGTATACCGGGTTGGCGTTATAGAAAATCACGGCACCAACGGTACCGGCATTCATCTCATTCACAAGCGCTGCCATGCGGGCGTCGTCGCCCTGCCGCAGGTTGCTTGGTGCACCGCCAGTAGTAGTACCAGCATTGCCCAAAGCTTGGTTGATGGCCGTTACCAAGGCCTGAACAGCTGGGTCGTTGGAACCGGAAACAACCAGGCCAGCACTGCCAGCTGCTTTCAACTCGGCAGCAGCTTTACCCAGCGCTGTTTTCGTATCGGCACCAGCGCCATTCACAACGTGGTTGTAGATGGCCAATGCGTTAGCACCCATTTCCGACGGTTTCACCGGAATACGCACATCGGCGTTCGAGCCAGTGAGCGAGAGAGCTGTTTCAATCTGGATGTGGCGCGACATAGTACGCTTGGCGCTGCTCACCTTGCGGTTTATAACGTACTGCTTAGCGTACTCCACGGGCGAAATCCACGTACCGAGGAAGTCGGCACCGAGGCTCACGATGACGCTGGCCTTGCTGAAATCGTAACCTGGTACCACGCCGCCGTTGGCTTGCAACAGGGCCGAAGCCGAGTGCGCGTCGTACATCACGTGCGTGGTATTGGGGTAGCGGGCAGTGAATTCAGCAATAGCCTTCTTCGTGCTTGGACTGATAATCGTGTGCGATACGATAGCAATGCGTCCGGTCGTAGCAGCCAGCTTCTCACGGATTTCGCGGTCCACCTTCGCCATCTCGGCCTGTTTGCCTTTGATAGCGAAGTGCTGCAAACGGCCGCCATCGTAAAGGCTCAGTACGGCGGCCTGGGCACGGGCCGACAAACCACCTTTGGTGATGGGCGACTCCGGGTTTCCTTCGAGTTTAATCGGCCGGCCTTCACGGGTCTTCACCAGCACAGCGTTGTAGTCGGCGCCGGTGAAGTAGGTGGAAGCGTAGAAGTTCGAAATAGTCGGGTCGACTTCCTCAGGCTTGTTCAGGTATGGAATTGCCTTTCTTACCGGCGTTTCGCACGATGCCAGCACTGCGGCGCCAACACCAAAGCCCATCAGTTTGAGGAAATCGCGGCGAGGAGCCGACGTAGCATCGCTGCTCTCGTGGCTTTCCTTTACCGGCATGAATTCGGCAAAAGCCGATTGCATGAACTCCGGGGCGCTTTCCAGTTCCTCAATTCCTTTCCAGTACTTCATTTGGAGGGGTAATCAGTAATCAGTATTGGGTAGTCAGTAGTTAACAAGGGCAGGCAAGAATACTGACTACCCAGTACTCCCTACCAAATTCAGTTGCTTAGTAGTGGCACTTCGAGCACTCGGTACCGCCGTTGGACGATACGGTGAAGGGGGCACCACCATTTTTGGTGTCGTGCAGCTTCACGAGGTTGTCGTAGTACTTGTTATCCTTGGTGTTGAGGGGCATCTCGCGGTGGCAGTTAATGCACCAGCCCATCGTGAGAGCTGAGTACTGGTACACCACTTCCATGTTCTGAATGGGGCCGTGGCAAGTCTGGCATTGGAGGCCGGCCACCTGCGTGTGCTGCGAGTGGTTGAAATACGCCAGGTCGGGCAGGTTGTGGACGCGCACCCACTGGATGGGCTGCTTGCGCTCGATGGCGCGGTAGATTTTCTTGATTTCGGGCGACTCCGTCTTAATCTGCGAGTGGCAGTTCATACAGATGTTGGCCGAGGGAATATTAGCTGACTTTGCCTTGTACACCGAAGTGTGGCAATAGGCGCAGTTAATCTGGTGTTCGCCGGCGTGCAGCTTGTGCGAGAAAGCAATGGGCTGCGTGGGTTGGTAGCCCTGGGTCAGGCCTACTGCCATCACGCTTTGTACGCCTTCATAAAGTAAAACGAGGGCGAAAACCGTCCCTACAATACCACGCAACACGGGCGAGCGGTAAAATTTGCTCCAGTCGAAGCGCTGGTCGAGGATTTCAACGTCGCGGCCGTCGAGGTCCTTGCGGCCACGCAGTACGTCACGCATCAGGTTGCCAATGATTACCAGCGTCACCACCAGCACAATCAGCACTACTACTAACACGATGAGCAGGATGTCAACATACTTGCCGGAGCCAGCGTCAGTCCCGCCATCTGCGGCTGCAGCACCGTCTTTTCCATCAGCAGCGGGGGCATTCTTAGCAGTTACTCCACCACCTTGTCCTTCCTGCGAAGTCACATAGGCTACAATCGAAGTAATTTCCTTGTCCGACAGGCCGAACGAGGGCATCTGCTGCTTGTTGTACTTGTTATAAAGCGCTACGGCATACTCATCGCCGCTGGCTACTACTTTGCTGGAGTTCTTAATCCAGGGAATCAGCCAGGAAATGGGGCGGCGCTTGGTGATGCCAGCCAAAGCCGGACCAACTACCTGCTCATTCACGGCGTGGCACTGGGCACAGTTGCCTTTAAAGAGGGCATCACCGGCAGCGATGGCGGCGGCATCGCCCCCACCAGCGGCGGGAGCAGTAGCAGTTGCGGGAGTAGCGGCAGCAGTTGCACCGGGAACTACCCCTTCCTTTTTCACCGTGGCGGCTTCCTGGGCGGCTGCCTGCTGAACGCCAGCAAACGTGAGCACCAGCGCCAGCAACAGATGAGGTAACGAGCGAAGTCGAAGGCTCTTCATAGATAAATAGAGGGTAAAGCGAAACGCTAGGGGCATTTCAAGGCCACAAATGTAGGTCAGGAATCGTAGGCGGCAAAAAATGGGGTGCAATTTCCGGGGGGTCCTGGCCGTTGCACACATTCATAATAACAGCTTTTTAACCACTTTCGGCGACGCCCAAGACCCGATGCCCCAACCACAGCGGCCTCGAACAGACTGGTTTTGCAACAGATTGCCTGATGGTTCAGAAAGCTCTTAAACTGAACCGGCAACTCTCACTTTTAGTTGGCCGCAAAAGCACATTTAGTGGCGCTTTTTTCTGAAGGTTTCGGACTGTTGGCCTACACCTTATATATAGGTAGCAACCGATTAAAGCCTGGGTCCAGCCGATTGCCGCAATGTGCGGGCATTCTTGTGTCGGCCTGATTACCAGCAATAGTGTGGCGGGCCTTGGCAATGTGCCGGAAAGTCAGTACCTTTGCGCCCCAATCAATTTTTTTATACCCACAATTCACCCCCATCGTAATGGAACAAAGAAATTACGAGACGGTCTTCATCGTGACTCCCGTTCTGAACGAGAGCCAGGTGCAAGAAACGGTCGAGAAGTTCACTCAGGTGCTTAAGGAAAATAGCGCCGCCCTTTTATCCACCGAAGCCTGGGGCCTGCGCAAGCTGGCTTACCCGATTCAAAAGAAGAGCACAGGCTACTATTTCTGCCTGTCCTACACTGGCGAAGGCAATATCGTGGACGTACTCGAACTGGCTTTCCGCCGCGACGAGCGCATCATCCGCTTCCTCACGACCGTGCTCGATAAGCACGCCGTGGAGTACAACAACCGCCGCCGCAACGGCGAAATGAACCAGCAGAAGGCTGCCAAGGAAACCGAAGCCGTAGCCCAATAATCCAGCATCGACAATGGCATCTCCCGCATTCAACCGCAACAACGACCGGTCGGCTAACAACAAGCCCCAGGACAACCGCAAGAAATACTGCCGCTTCAAGAAGAACGGCATTAAGTACGTGGACTACAAAGACCCGAACTTCCTGCTGAAGTTTGTGAACGAGCAGGGCCGAGTGCTGCCCCGCCGCCTCACCGGCACCAGTCTGAAATTCCAGCGCAAAGTGACCCAGGCCATCGCCAAGGCCCGTCACCTCGCCCTGATGCCGTACGTAGCCGACGCTCTGAAATAGACCTTAGACCTGAGAGCTCAGAACTTGGAATGTTAGCAGCCCTGTGCCTCTAACATTTTAAGAGCCAAGCTCTCACATCTTAATCAAGACAATGGAAATTATCCTCAAAGACGACGTTAAGGGCCTCGGGTACAAGAACGACATCGTAACCGTGAAATCGGGTTACGGCCGTAACTTCCTGCTGCCGCAGGGTCTGGCCATGCTGGCCGATAAGACGAACAAGAAAATCACGGCCGAGAACGTGCGCCAGGCCGCACACAAAGCCGACAAAATCAAAGGTGACGCTCAGGCCATTGCCGACCAGGTTGGTGACATGGTACTGGACATCCCCGCCAAGGTGGGTGAGAGCGGCAAAATCTTTGGCCGCGTGACCACCCTGCAGTTGGCCGAAGCGCTGAAAGCTAAGGGTGTGGACATCGACCGCAAGCGTTTGTCGTTCGACCAGGAGCCTGCTTCGGCTGGCGACTACACCGCTACGGCTAACCTGCACAAGGAAGTAAAGCACACGGTAAAATTCCGCGTGGTAGCCGAGTAGTCTCGGTTTCTTTGCCAGATTGAAAAGCCCTGCCTGTCGGCAGGGCTTTTTTTATTCCGTTTTTCGGACGCGTGTCCGGTTAAGGGCTATTTTTGCTTTAATGTTTAGAACTGAATTGACCATTGCCCCGGCTACCGGGCAACTGCCGCGCACGGCGCGGGTACTGACGATGGGCTCGTGCTTCGCCGACAGCATTGGCGCGCGGCTGGAAGCCCACAAGGTAGAAACACGAGTAAACCCGTTTGGCACCGTGTTTCAGCCATTGGCGCTGGCACGGCTGCTGCGCGCAGCCGCTGGCGAGGAAGTAGACTGGCAACAACACCTGGTGCAGGCGCGCGGCCGCTGGCAGAGCTACGACCTGCACGGTAGCGTGGGGGCCGACTCGCCGGTGGAGCTGCTGCAATACATTCAGGAAGTGGTGCGCCAAACGGGCGACTTCCTGCGCAATACCGACTTGGTGCTGCTGACCCTGGGCACGGCTTGGGCTTACCGCCTGCGTGAAACCGGTGAGCTGGTGAACAACTGCCATAAGCAGCCCGCCGACCTGTTTGTGCGCGAGCTGCTGACGCCGGATGAAATCATTAATGCCCTGGCTGAGACGCATGCTTACCTGCGCCGCATCAACCCAGAGCTCCGCTTTGTATTGACTGTAAGCCCGGTGCGTCATCTCAAAGACACGCTGCCGCTGAATTCGGTGAGCAAGTCGGTGCTGCGCGTGGCCACCCATATTGTGAGCGACTTGCTGCCGGGCGTGGCTTATTTTCCGGCGTTCGAGTTGCTGACGGACGACTTGCGCGACTACCGCTTTTACGCGGCCGATATGCTGCACCCGTCGGAAGTGGCCGAGGACTATATCTGGGACAAGTTTGCGCGCACCTACTTCGATGCTGACTTTGGCCGTTTCCGCAAGGAGTGGACGGGGGTGCGCCAGGCACTGGGCCACCGGCCGCTGCACGAGGGCGCGCCCGAGCACCGGCAGTTTCTGGAGAGTACCCGCGAAAAGCTGGAGCAGCTCAGCCTGCGTAAGGTTGACGTGGCCAACGAGTTGCGTAGTGTGCACGCCCGTTTGGAAGCACTGCCCCTCCCCGCTCAGCCTGAACGTGCCCCCGAGCCGGAGGACGACGAGGAGCGGATTGACATTGGCGAAGGTGCCGTTGGCCCAATGCCTACGCCTGTACCCGAGAATTTGATAAGTGAGGCTCCCGGACCAGCGCAGCTAACGGAGAGTCAATCGCGGCCCCCGCGCCTGTCGCCGGAGGAGTTTCGGGCGCAGCGGGCAGCACGGCCCGAGCGAGGCCGTCGCGACGGGCGCGGCAAGGGCCAACCAGCACAGCCAACCGAAACCGAGCAGTTTCAGGCGCCCAGCTTTAAGGAGGCGGATGAATACGCCCAGCAGCCTTCTCTAACAGAATCAGTGCCTGTAGAGTTGGCACCGGTTGCTTTAGCTCCCGATACGCCTGAGGCTCTTGATGCAGCTGCTGATGTGGCAGATATGGAAGCAGGCCGGAAGAAAAAGCGCCGCTCACGGGGCGGTGCCAAGCGTACGGCACGCAAACATGCCTTGCGGCTGGCAGCGGAGATGGGATTGGATGAAGGCCAGTTAGCAGCCTCAGCCGAAGCTTTGGAAACGGCCGCGGAAGAAATGCCAATTGAGGTATCTGCTTCGATGGGAGCAACCCAGGCAGAAAGCACTACAGCGGCTCCTGCAGCCCGGGAGCCACGCCCAGACCGGCGAAATGAAGGCGGCCGCGGTGTGGCCCGGGTACCGCTGTTTGCGGCGGCAGCGGCACCAGCGACGAATGCTACTCCTGAAGACCCAGCAGTTTCTACTGGAGCACCAGCTGATTCGGAACAGGAAACACCGAATTCTTCTTCGCGCAAAAGCCGAAACCGCAAGAAGAAAAAGGGTAACCGCCCGGTAGCAGCCGATGCCGCCGATGCAGACCACAACTCCGCTTCGGCGCCCACCCCGCGCGGTGCCGTTGAAGCAGTTGTTGACCAAGAAGCACTCATAGCTGCCCGCAGCAACGACCGGCGCGGTAATCGCCAGCCCCAGGAACAGCCCGTGGCTACGCTTCCAATGAGCGGCGCAACGCCCGCGGTGGCCGCGACACCAGTAGTCCTGGTATCGGCTACCTCCGATACAGCAGCGAACGAGCCCAACCAAGCCACGACCCCTGCTGTTCCGAAGGCAGCGAAGCCGTCGAAGCGCAAAAGCCGGGCACAAGTAGGTGGGCGCACCGAAAAGCCCGCGATTGACAGCCCGATAATTCCGGCAGATGACACGCTGGTGCTACGCTCCCAGGTAGCCGCGGGACGGCTCACGGGCACGTCGGCTTCATTGGTTGAGCCAACTACACCGGCAAAACAGGGAGCGCCCAAACCACGCAGCAAAAAGGCACTCGCTTCTAAAACGGTGACTGCTACGGAAACTGCGCAACGAGCCGACCCATCAGCTTCAAGTGCTCCAATAGCTCCGGCGATGGTAGAAGCTTCAGGCTTGGGTGATTCTTCCACTGGCGGGAGGCCGAAGCCAAAGGCCAAAACCACACCTGGCAAACCTGCTGCGGCTGAAACGGTGGCGCCGGCGAAAGAAATGTCGAAGCCCGCACCTAGCGCAACACCAGCAAAAGCGGTTGATGCTGCAACTACTCCGATGCAAGGTGCCGCTGGAAAGAAGGTGGCAAAAGCTACCGGAGTGGCACAAGCAGCTAATGCTCCTGCAAAACCAGCGAAAGCCCCCAAGGTGGCAGCTAAGCCAGTAGCAATTGTAGCTGATAAAGCTGCTGCACCGACTATACCGTCGGCTGAACCCACTGCCAAACGAGCACCCAAACCGCTGGTTAAACCTGCTTTGCCTGCTGCAACGCCAAAAGCTAAACCTGTTGCTAAGACGGCAAAAGCAACTGCTGAGCCGACACCGGCAAAGCCAACTCCGGCGCGAAAGGCCCCCGCGAAGGCGGGAGCTGAGAAAGCCGACCCAGGTAAAAAGGTAGCTGCAAAAGCCAAGGTGCCGAAAAAGCCAGCTTCGTAAACTAGCAGAATTTGCGGCTGATATTCGGCCTCTTGTGTTAATTACTTCCCAAACCCGGCCTTTTTCGCCGGGTTTGGTGTTTCAATACCTCCCCTACTTTGCTCGTTATGGCCCACACTCCTTCGCACACCAACCGCCTCGCCCAGGAAACCAGCCCCTATCTGCAGCAGCACGCCCACAACCCCGTGGATTGGTACCCGTGGGGAACCGAGGCGCTGCACCGTGCGCAGGCCGAGCAGAAGCCTATTCTGGTAAGCATTGGCTATGCGGCCTGCCACTGGTGCCACGTAATGGAGCGCGAATCGTTCGAGAGCGAGGCCGTGGCGGCGGTAATGAACGAGCATTTTGTCTGCATAAAGGTCGACCGCGAGGAACGGCCCGATGTGGACCAGATTTACATGGATGCCCTGCACGCCATGGGCCTGCAGGGCGGCTGGCCGCTGAATGTGTTTCTGACGGCAGACGCCAAACCGTTTTACGGCGGCACGTACTTTCCGCAAGGCAACTGGACCAAGCTGCTCACCAACATTGGCGAAGCCTACGCCGGAGAACACCGGGCCGAGCTGGAGCAATCGGCGGAGCGGTTCATGGAGGTGATTGGTAAAAGCGAGCTATCCAAATACGGCAGCCATAGCCGCAACAAGGCCCAGGAAGCCGACCATACCGCGCTGAATGCCATTGGCGTGGCCCCGCAAACTGGCCCGGCTGGTGTTTCCGATGAGGAATTCAAGCTGCTGGTGTATAATCTGAGCACGAATTTCGACCGGGAAAGTGGCGGCATGAATCGCGCTCCGAAGTTTCCGATGCCCAGCATCTGGCGCTTTTTACTGCGGGCCCACGTCATCAGCGGCAGCCGTACTGTCTTGGACCAGGCGGTGCTGACGCTGCGGGAAATGGCCTGGGGCGGGATATACGACCAGGTACACGGCGGATTTGCCCGCTACTCAGTCGATGGCGAGTGGTTGGCTCCGCACTTCGAGAAGATGCTGTACGATAACGGCCAATTGGTGAGCCTTTATAGTGAGGCTTTCCAGCTGACTCAGGACGAGCTTTTTCGGGAAACGGTGTATGATACCGTTGAATTCATCCGGCTGGAATTGACCAATGCCGAGGGCGGGTTCTACTCCTCGCTCGATGCCGATAGTGAAGGCGAAGAGGGCAAATTTTACGTTTTTACGAAAGAAGAGCTGCGGCAAATCCTGGGCGATGAGGAGCCGCTGTTTTCCGACTACTACAACTGCACGGCTGCCGGCAATTGGGAACACGGCCGCAACATCCTGCACCGCCGCGAAACCGACGAGGCCTTTGCGGCCGCTCATCAGCTTGCGCCTGGGGTTCTGCCTGAGCTAATTACGGGCTGGAAGCAGAAAATAATGGCTGTCCGCGCTGTGCGCGTGCGCCCCGGCCTCGACGACAAAGTTCTCACCGGCTGGAATGCGCTGATGCTGCAAGGCCTGACAGATGCTTACCGGGCCTTCGGAGAGCCCGAGTTTCTGGTGGTGGCCGAGCGCAACGCCCGCTTCATCGAAGCGAACCTGCGCGACGGTGCGGGCCTGTTCCGGACCTGCAAAAACGGCCGCGCCAGCATTAGCGGCTTTCTCGAAGATTACGCGCTGGTCATTCAGGCCTACATCAGCCTCTACGAAGTCACCTTCACCGAAAGATGGCTGCGCAAGGCCGAAACACTGACGGAATATGTGCTGGCCAACTTCTTCGACCCGACGGAAAGGTTGTTTTTCTACACCGACAGCCGCGCTGAACCACTGATTGCCCGCAAAAAAGAGTTGTTCGATAACGTAATCCCGGCTTCCAACTCCGTTATGGCGCACAACCTGCGCCGCCTAGGCCGGCACCTCGAGAAGGCTCAATATACCGACTTGGCGGTTGAAATGCTGCTCCAACTGCGCCATTTGGTGGTGAAAGAGCCGCAGCACCTTACCAACTGGGCTTCGCTATATGCCGCACTGTTGCGGCCGGGCGCCGAAATTGCCATACAAGGCCCGGATGCGGAGGCTTTCCGGGAGGAAATCAGTCGCCATTTCCTGTTTGACACCGTGCTGGCTGGCACCGAAGCGGCTTCGGAACTGCCATTGCTGAAGCTGCTGCCGACGCCAACTGATGGCCGCACGGCCTTGCACGTGTGCCGCAACTATGCCTGCCAGGCTCCGGTGTATGGCGTGGCCGAGGCGCTGGCGGCGCTGTAAGCAGCGACGCGGTGGTGCGCCGCTACGGTCCTGTTATCTTTACTATCCGCCCCTACGCTATACCTGTTTTGAGTCTCACGCTTGATTTTATTGCTCCCGCCGCCGCGCCTGCGCCCGACCGGGTAACGCTGTTTGCCGACGTTATTCTGCCCCTGCCCCTCCCCCGGCTCTACACCTACCGGGTGCCGTACGAGCTGAATGACAGTGTGGTGATTGGCGGCCGCGTCATCGTGCAGTTTGGAGCCAAAAAGACGCTTAGCTGCATTGTGGCAGCAGTGCATGAAACGGCACCCAAAGATTACCAGGCCAAATACATCCTCGAATTCATCGACGATGCCCCCGTAGTTACCCAGCCGCAACTCAAGCTGTTCCGCTGGATGGCCGACTACTACATGTGCACCATTGGCGAGGTGATTAACGCGGCGCTGCCTTCGGCGCTAAAGCTCAGTTCGGAGTCGCGCATTCAGCTGCACCCGGGCTTTTCGCGGGAGGAAAACGAGTACCCGCTCTCCACACAGGAAGAGCTGATTGTGGACGCGCTGGGTGTGGTAGAAGATGGCAAGGCGCTGACGTTCACCGAGGTCGGCGACCTATTGGGCATCACGTCCTTCCACAAAGTCATCAAGTCGCTGATGCACAAGGACGTGATTTTCCTCTTCGAGCACACGGCCGACAAGTACGCGCCCAAGGTGGTGAAGAAGGTGCGGCTGGCCCACCATTTCGTGGCCGAAGCCTCGCTGGAGCAGCTATTCGAGCAACTCACCAGCAAGCCCAAGCAACTCGATGTGCTGATGAAGTACATGCAGCGCGTGCCCGTGTACCAGAACGAGCACGCCAACCAAGCCGGCATCGAGAAAGCCTACCTCACCAGCAGCCCGCACCTCTCGGCTTCAGCGGTCAACACGCTCATCAAAAACGGCGTGCTGGAGCAATTCGACCAGATTGTGAGCCGGTTCCCGCTCGAAAACGAGGGCGCTATTCAAATGAATTTCTCGCTCACTGAAGCCCAGACCACGGCGCGCGATGAAATAATGGCCCATTTCGGCGAAAAGGAAATTGCGCTGCTCCACGGTGTGACGGGCGCGGGCAAAACCGAGATTTACATCGACCTCATCCGCAAAGCTATGGATGGCGGTGGGCAGGTGCTGTATCTGCTGCCCGAAATCGCCCTTACGGCCCAGATTGTGACCCGCCTGATGCGCGTGTTCGGCACGCGGCTGGGCGTGTACCACTCCAAATTCTCCGACAACGAACGGGTGGAAGTGTGGAATGGCGTGCTCTCGGGTCGCTTCCAAGTGGTGGTGGGCGTGCGCTCGGCGGTGTTTCTGCCTTTCGATAACCTCGCGCTCATCATCGTGGATGAAGAGCACGAATCGAGCTACAAGCAGTACGACCCGGCCCCGCGCTACAACGCCCGCGAAGTAGCCCTGATGATGGCCAACTTCCAGGGAGCCAAAACGCTGCTGGGTTCGGCCACCCCGGCCGTCGAAACCTACTACCAGGCCAAGCAGGGCCGCTACGGGCTGGTGAGCCTCACCAAGCGTTTCGGCGAGGCTGGCATGCCGGAAATTGAGTTGGTGGATACCCGCAAGGCCCGCGAACACAAAACCATGCACAACCACTTCACCGCCGATTTGCTGGGCGAAGTGGAGCGCACGCTGGGCCGCCAGGAACAGGTGATTCTGTTCCAGAACCGGCGCGGCTACGCGCCCGTGGTGGCCTGCCAGGACTGCGGCTGGATACCGAAATGCACGAACTGCGCCGTGAGCCTGAGCTACCACAAGCACAGCCACGAGCTGCGCTGCCACTACTGCGGCTACCACGACAGCATGGTGAGCAAGTGCCCCGCCTGCGGCTCGCGGGCCGTGAAAACCCAGGGTTTCGGCACCGAGAAGATTGAGGACGACCTCAAAATCATGCTCCCGCAGGCCAACATCCAGCGGATGGACCTGGACACGACCCGCGCCAAAAACAGCTACCAGACCATCATCGCCGACTTCGAGAAGCAGGCCACCAACGTGCTGGTGGGCACCCAGATGGTAACCAAAGGCCTCGACTTTGCGAACGTGAGCCTGGTGGGCATCATCAACGCCGACAGCATCATTCACTACCCCGATTTCCGGGCGCACGAGCGGGCCTACCAGATGTTTGTGCAGGTGAGCGGCCGGGCCGGGCGCAAGGGCAAGAAGGGCAAGGTCATCATCCAAACGGCCGACCCCACGCAGGTGATTTTCGACAAGGTCATCCGCAACGACTACATCGAGTTCTACAACTACGAAATCGTGCAGCGCCACGAGCACGGCTACCCGCCCTTCATGCGCGTCATCAAAATGACGGTGAAGCACATCGACCAAGCCGTGGGCGAAGCCGCCGCTATTTTGCTGACCCAGGAGCTGGTGGAGCGCCTGGGCCGCGCCGCCGTGCTTGGGCCGGAAGCGCCCTACATCTTTCGCATCCGCAATTTCTACCTCCAGGAAATCACCATCAAGCTTGACCGGGCCCACACCGTGCTCAAGCAAGCCAAGCAGCTGATTTGCGAAGCCATGGACATGGTGAAGGACCAGAAGGAGTTCCGGCAGGCACGCCTCGTGGCCGACGTGGACCCCATGTAGCTGCCGGGCCTCGTGGCGACAAAAAAAGACCCGCTCACTAGCTGAGCGGGTCTTTTTTATTGTCTACCCGAAAGCGTCCTACAACGAGTCAAGCAGCCAGAGCACAATAAATATTACCCCGATAAGGGCGATAATGGTTCCTATCAGACCGTTAAATATACCGACCAGGAGGCCAATCAGGAGAAGGATAAGACCAGTGCGCAGGTTGCCGCTGATGCCGCCTTTCGCCGTTGAAGCCGTGTTGTCGTGCGAACGAACAGAGCCAGCTTTCTGCATTAGCTTGTCCATTTTGCGGGTTACCTTATTCAGAGCCACTCGCTGCAGGAGGGTGGGCTTCGCAGCGGTGGTGGTAGCAATGGTAGTAGCGGCGGCGGCATTGGCCGTCTTTTCGGTGGATGTCCGTTCGCGGGCCACTTGCGTGGGGACTGAATTGCTGGCGGCTACCGCTTCGGCAGGCGTGGCCGTTTCGGGTGCCACGGTGTTGGGAACCGCCGCAACGGGAGCCGGGGCAGGCACCGGAGTAGCCGCGCGGGCTACGCCGTGGTACGAAGCACCCTTGGGCAGCATCGCGTATTCGGCCCGGCTGCAGCTGCCCAGCGAGAGGGCGCAAACGGCAGCGGCAACGAGCTTGCTGACAGTGGAGAAATGGTTTTTCATGGGTGTGGGGGTAATTAGTGGATTTGGCGATTCTACGGCGACCAACTGGTTTTGGCTGTTATTGGGCAAAAACTTTGTGGCTGAACAGTACCTCGAATTTGCTTTCCAGCCCGGCATCAGCTGCTGAACCCCTGGTGGCCGGTTGGTGTTGAGGCCAGCAAATGTACTTACTTGCGCTCTGTATGAGGCATTATCTTCCAGTCGAGCAGCGGGCTTTTGGTTTTATGTGCATCAGTATGGGCGTGGGCCTGCTGGCAGCGGCCACCAGTTGCACCCAGGTGCCCGTCGAAAGCCGCCCTTCGCTGCTGGGCGAGCGCCGCCTGTCGGCGGCCGTGGCCTCCGACACCACCGGCTACGAAATGGCGGCCCCGCGCGACCCCAACGGCATCGGCACATATTACCTGGGCCGCCAGATTGCCCACGTCATGGGCCACGAAGGTGCCAACTGGCTCGAGCGCACCGGCCGCCGCCAGGAAGAAGGCACCGACATTCTGCTGCGCGAGCTGAACCTGAAGCCGACCGACGTGGTGGCCGACATTGGCGCGGGTACCGGCTTTTTCTCCTTCCAGTTGGCCAAACGGGTGCCGCGCGGCCAGGTGCTGGCCGTTGACATTCAGCCGGAAATGATTACCGCGCTCCAGGAAAATAAGCAGAAGCTGAAAGTCCGCAACGTGCGCCCCGTGCTGGGCACTACCACCAACCCGGCCCTACCGGCCGACAGCGTCGACGTGGTGCTCATCGTCGATGCCTACCACGAGTTCGACCACCCCCGCGAAATGGGCCGGGCCATCCGGCGGGCGCTGCGGCCCGGCACCGGCCGCCTGGCGCTGGTCGAGTACCGAGCCGAAGACGCTAACGTGCCCATTAAGCGCATTCACAAGATGAGCATCGGACAGGCCCGCAAGGAAATGGCCGCAGTCGGGCTGGTACTCACCGATTCCATCGAAACGCTGCCGCAGCAGCACCTGCTGTTATTTAAGCGCCCATAAACAGGCCAACGTTAAATGCTTATTTCGGCTCGCATGAATGATTCAACAATGGGTCGTCTATGCGGGCCGAAATCACGTTTCGGGATACCCGTTCTGTCCGACCTTTGCGGCATGAACCCCGACCCACGCCAGCTTTCCATTCACAATTTTACTTACCCGCTCCCCGCCGCGCGCATTGCGCCCGAGCCTCTGCCCGACCGCGCGGCCAGCCGCCTGCTGGTGAGTCGTGGTGGCACCATCACGGATAAAACCTTCCGGGACCTTCCTGGCGAACTGCCCGCGGGCGCGCTGCTTATTTTCAACGATACCCGGGTGGTACGCGCGCGGCTGCTGGCCCGGCGCCCCACGGGTGGGCAGGTCGAGCTGTTTTGTCTGGAGCCGGTGGCCCCGCACCGCAGCCTGGAGCTGGCGTTGCAGCAAACGGGCCACTGCACCTGGCGCTGCTTGGTAGGCAATGGCCGCCGCTGGAGAGACGGCCTGGTAAGCCTCGAATTTGAAACGGCCGACGGCCAGGTGGCCGCGCTGCATGCCGGGCGCCAAGCCCAGGAAGCTGGTACGGCCCTCATTGATTTCCGCTGGGAACCTGCCGAACTGCCCTTTGCCGAAGTGCTGCGCGCCGCTGGCCACCTGCCCCTGCCGCCGTACATCGACCGGCCCGATACCGCCGCCGATGCCGTGCGCTACCAGACGGTGTACGCCGCTGCCGAAGGAGCCGTGGCCGCGCCCACGGCCGGCCTGCACTTCACGCCCGAAATTCTGGCGGAGCTACAGGCCCGGGGGTTTGCCACCGGCCACGTTACGCTCCACGTGGGCGCGGGCACCTTCCAGCCAGTAAAGGCCGACCGCATGGCCGACCACCCCATGCACACCGAGCCCATAATTGTAACCGCAGCACTCCTGCGCCAGCTGCTGGCGCACCGGCCCGCACCGGTTATTGCGGTGGGCACTACCAGCCTTCGCACCCTCGAAACCCTGTATTGGCTGGGTGCAGGCTTGGTGCTTGCTCCTGTTGCGCCCGCTGAACTGCTCGTGACGCAGTGGCAACCCTACGAACAAGCCGACGCCACGGCCAGCATTAGCCCGGAGGCGGCGCTAGAGGCGCTGCTGCACTACCTCGAAGCCCGGGGCACCGACACCCTGGAGGCGAGCACGCGCCTGCTTATCGCACCGGGCTACCGCTTTCGTTTGGCAGATGGGCTTATCACCAACTTTCATCAGCCCGAGAGCACGTTGCTGCTATTGGTGGCCGCCCTACTGGGGCCGGGCTGGCGGGCAGTGTACGAGCATGCGCTGGCCCATGACTACCGCTTCCTAAGCTACGGCGACAGTTCGCTGCTGCTGCCGTAGTGCCCCACAGGCAATTGGTTGCAAGCATTGAATAAGCTGGCACGGTAGTGGAAGAACCTTTGGCAGATGGGAGCGTACAAGCCCCACAAACCCTTTTCCTTCTGATAATATTATGAAAAAAGCAACTTTGTTCCTCGCCCTGTTTGCCTTTGCCACCACCGCTTTTGCTCAAACCACTCCTTCTACCGAAGTAAAAGTGCGCGACAATGGCACCACCAAAGTGGTGACTAAAACCGGCAAAACCAACACTGGCCAGGCCATCGATAACACGAAAGATGCTGCTGGTAATGTAGCTCACAAAACGGGCAGCGCCATTAAGCGCGGCGCCAAGAAAACCGGCCACGCTGTGAAGCGCGGTGCCCAAAAAGTAGGCAACAAGACAGTACAGGTTACGCAGAAAGCGGAAGCCAAAACCGAATAGTCCTTTCCAAGAACTGTTCCTTTCCGTATTTCCAGGAAGACCCCGGCCATGGCTGGGGTCTTTTTTTATGCCCGTAGTTGCCAGCACGCCCAGCACGCAGCGTACAGGTCGGAAGTATTCACCATTCAACATCTTCTGCTACAACGTTGTGCTGCAGCAGGCTGCTAAAGCAGCTTGGTCTCTTACTAAAGCCCCTTTGCAGCATAGTAAAACGTTTGGGTAAGCTCCGCCTCGCATCCTGACTACAAGCTAAAAAAGCGGCTATTATGCAGCACTTAACGAGGCTGGGGCTTTTCGCGCACTTCGTGCAACACCTTCTCGACCACGCCGCGCCCAAATAGGCTAATGCCGGCATTGAAGACAACCAGCGCTGCTGTACCAGCGGCCAACCACTTAGAAGTTGGCGCGTCCTGGTCTTTTAGGCTGCCGGCCCAGTGTATCATGCTGGCTCCTGCGCCAATAACGGCCAATCCGGAGGGGGCAAATAGTAGCCATTTTGCTTTGTGGGTCATCGGAATTAATAAGTGAGGAAAGATGGATGTAATGCTGCACAGTTCCTGGCGATTGATGCCCGGGGCTGCGGCCAGCGTGTACCTTGCGCCTTTTCGCCTACGCACCCCTGCCGCCTCGGTTGCGGCCTCAACCGTTGATTTTATCATGAGTCCTTACGAACAATTACTGCACCTTGCCTTCACGGCCCCCAACGACGTGAAGTACTACCTCACTCCTACTGCCCTGCGTGCCCACGACCAGCTGCGCACGGCACCACCGGCTCAGTTGCCCTTTCGCTTCGAGCAGGTGCGCCTGGGCCTGGCCATGGCCCTGTTGAAGCTGGTATCGGAGCTGGGCGACCACGACGAAAGCCGCCAGGTACTCGACGTGCTGCACCGCGCCCTGAACGAGGCCCGCTCGCCCGAAGACATTGACCGTATCGTGGGCCGCGATGCCCGGCTGTTCGACCGCCTCTACGAAAACCTCTACGTGAACGAGGAAGGCGAGGAGCTACTCAACCTTTTCGGCCGCACTCTTGATGCCGATGCGCCGGAACTGCTCGAAGAAATTGCCCAGGAAAGCGTGGATTTGGCCCGCACCCTGAACTTTGAAACCGACGAGGATTGAGGCGTTAACGGATAAAGCATTCGGATAACACCCAGCTACGGGGCTTCAGGCGAAAGGGGGTTTAGGAACAATCAATTCAGGCCCACCCTTCTCGCCAACTATATCAGTTCATTCAATAACCAGCACATCAAACTTCACTCACCATGACACTCGTTATCCTCGGTTTTATCATTCTGGCGCTGGGCCTGAATGCTTCGCGATTTTCGGAGCGCCTGGAGCGCCTGCGCGGCGGGTTGATTTTCCTGGGCGGCGCGTTTCTGGTGCTGGGACTGGCGCTGAGCACGGTGGTGCAGGTAGGCGTGGGCCAGGTGGGCGTGCAAACACTGTTTGGGCAGGTGCAGAAACGCGTGCTGCAGCCCGGCCTAAACGTGGTGAACCCGCTGGTGGACGTCACGCGCTTCGATACCCGCACCCAGAACTACACCATGTCGGCGGTGCACAGCGAGGGCCAACAGGCCGGCGACGACGCCATTCGTGTGCTCTCGGCCGACGGCCTGGAGGTCGTCATCGACCTCACCGTGCTCTACCACGTGGTGCCTGACCAAGCGCCTAAAATCCTGGCCACCATCGGCGAAGACTACCAGGACAAGATTGTGCGGGCCATTTCGCGTACCCGCATCCGCGACGGGGCCGTGTTTTACGACGCGGTGGCGCTATACTCGACGCGGCGCGAAGAGTTCCAGACCCGAATTCTGGCGTCCATCGAAAAGGATTTCGTGCGCAACGGCTTGCGGCTCGACCAGTTGCTGATTCGCAACATCCAGTTGCCGCAGTCGGTGAAGGCCAGCATCGAAAGCAAGATTTCGGCCGAGCAGGACGCCCAGAAGATGCAGTTCGTGCTGCAAAAGGAGAAGCAGGAAGCTGAGCGCAAACGAGTTGAGGCCCAAGGCATTGCCGACTACCAGCGCATCGTGAACACCGAACTCAGCGACAAGTTGCTGCAGTACGAAACCATCAAAGCCAACCAGGCCATTGCCACTTCGCCCAATGCCAAGGTCATCATCATGGGCGGCGGGCGCAGTCAAATGCCCCAGTTGCTGATGGGTGATAAATGACCCAGAGCCCAGCCGGGGCATTCGGCTCACCGGTACCACGAAAAAGGCCCGTCGCAAGTGCGACGGGCCTTTTTTCATCAATGAATGCCTAGTGGGCTAATAGCCTGCATTCTGGGTCAGCTTGGGGTTTGCATTGATTTCGCGCAGCGGAATTGGGAAAATCAGGCGGGGCGAATTCCAAGGCAGTGCTACCCCGCTGGGGTCATGCACGGTTTCGCGGTTGCGCTTCACATCGGCCAAGCGGAACCCTTCGAAGGCCAGTTCCAGCTTGCGCTCATTCAAAATTCTGGCGAGCGTGAGGGTGGTATAGGGGGCCAGACCCGCGCGAGTGCGTACACGGTTTATGTCAGACAGTGGGGTTGCCCCAACTGTAGTGCCAGCGCGGAAGTTGGCTTCGGCGCGGGTTAGGTACATTTCAGCCAGACGGATGAGCTTAATGTTGCCATACTGCGAATCGTATTTGAGGCTGTAGGTTTGTCCGGCTGTGATGTCGAACAATTCCAGACGCTCGTCTTTGGGGTCGTACAGGTCCAAATGTGCTTGCTCGACCGAAATATCGCCCCGCTGGTTGGATGAATAAAACGTGTTAAGCTGGTTGCTACCGCTTTGAGCCGAGTTCTGGATGGCGAAAATATCCTCGCTGGAATTGCCCAGCAAGTCGGCCCCCGAGTAGAACTCATCAACGTAGCTCGGGTTCAGGATGTATTTGCTCGTGATGGCGCGGTTAGCTGCCGCGGCTGCCTCCGTGAAGCGGCCTTGCTGCAGGTACACCCGCGAAAGCATGGCCGCCGCGGCGGCGTTGTTGGCAAAAAAGCTGCCAGCAGACGAGGTAGCCGTCATTTTGCTTTCAGCAGTGGTGAAGTCGGAAATTACCTGCGCATACACTTCGGCAACCGTATTGCGGGCTACCTGTGAGGAGGCATCGACCACTTTAGTAGGCGTGAGCACCAGCGGCACGCCGGGATTGGAAGCGGGCGTGCCGTCGGCCCAGTCGCGGGCATACAGGCGCACCAGCTCAAAGTACATGGCCGCCCGTATAAAGCGGGCTTCGCCTTCGACGCGGGCCCTTTTAGCGGGAGTATCGAGCTTGTCGATGTTCGCCAGCACGTTGTTGGTGCGGTTGATGACGTTGTAGGCATTCACCCAAATGGCCGACACGAAACCATTGTCCTTCAGAATAGACTTGCGGTTGATTTGGTTGGGCGGAATGAACGTACCAATAAAGGTTATTTCGCCGTCATCGGCCAGCAGGTCCGACATCAGTTGGATGTAGCCACCGTAGGCTTCGGCGTTCTGAATACCCGTGTAGCAGCCCACTAGGGCCGCCTCAACGTCCGAGGACGTGAGAAGCGCCTTGTCGGCCGCAATGCTGTCGACGGGGGCGATGTCAAGCTTGCTGTTGCAGCTGCTGAGCGGCCCGGCCAGTAGCAGGGCAGTGGCCAGCGCATAAACGATTTTTTTCATATTAATAAGGAAGTCAAAGGAGGGAAAAGGCCGACTCTAGAAGCCGACGTTAATACCGAACGTGATGGTGCGCGGCTGCGGGGCCGAATAGAAATCGATGCCCTGGTTGATGTTGCCCTGCGTAGTGCTGGAAGCCAGGTAGTCGGTATTTACTTCGGGGTCCCAGCCTTTGTACTTGGTGAAGGTGAGCAGATTGAGCGCCTGCGCGTATACCCGCACCGACTGCAGATAGCCCTTTTTCACAAAAGCTGCCGGCAAGCTGTAGCCCAGCGTCACGGTACGCAGGCGACCATACGAACCGTCGCGCACGAAACGCGAAGAGTTGGCCGCACCGTTCCCGCTCAGATAATCAGCACGCGGCACGTCGGTGTTGTCGCCTGGTTTGCGCCACCGGTTCAACTGGTCGCGGGTCTGGTTGTCGGGGCCGTTGTTGAAAGCAACCGAGTAAAACTGAGCACCACCGTCAAAAATTTTGTTGCCAAACACTCCCGTCAGGGTCGCGCTCAGGTCGAAACCTTTATAGGTAATGGTGTTGGTGAAACCCACCGTCCAGCGCGCGTTGGGGTCGCCCACATTCACGAGTTGGGCCGAATCGACGGCTGTAGTGGTACCGGCTGCGTGGTTGATGACACCGGTATTGGTGCCGTCGTTGCTGGCGGTGTTGCGGTAATAAAGGGCGTCACCGGTGGCGGGGTCTACTCCCGCATACTCGGGGCCGAAGAATACACCGAGTGGGTATCCCTCCTGCGCACGGCTCAGGTATTGGCCCAAAATGGGCTGGCTGTTCAGGTTGGTTACCTTGTTCGCGTTGCGCGAAGCATTAAAGGTGCTCGTCCAGTTGAAGTCGCCCACAAAGTTGCGCGTAGTCAGGGCGAATTCGACCCCCTTGTTTTCGAGGTTGCCCACATTACGGAACTGAGCAGGGAAACCAGTAGTAGCGGGCACTGGTGCAAACAGGGCCAGGTCGGTCGTGCGCTTCAGGTACACGTCTACTTCCCCGCTCACGCGGTTGTTGAACAAGCCAAACTCGATGCCAGCATCGCTTTGGGTAGTCGACTCCCATTTCAGGTCGCGGTTTTCGAGCTGGCTCGGACGCTGTCCGGGCACGCCCACATAGCCCGAGGTACCCGAATACAGGCCCAACGAAGCGAAATCGGTGAAGCCCTGGTTGCCGGTGCGGCCAATGCTGATGCGCGGCTTAAGGAAGCTCAGCACCTTCTGGTCCTTCAGGAATGCTTCTTCCGTTACGACCCAGCCCAACGAAGCAGCCGGGAAGAAACCGTAGCGCTGATTCGCACCAAAGCGCGACGAGCCGTCGACACGGGCGCTCAGACCCAGCAGGTATTTGTTGGCGAATCCGTAGTTGACGCGACCAAAGTAAGAAAGCAGGGCATTGCTGGTGCTAGATGAACTGCCAGCAGTGTAGGTAGCGGCATTGCTCAGCGTGCGGTAGGCATCGCTGGCGAACTGCGTGCCCGACACGCTGTTGCCCGTTGCGCGACGCTGCTCATACGACGTACCCAAAGTGGCTTCGATGCTGTGCACCTCCCCCAGCACTTTGCGGTACGAGAAGAAGTTGTTGGTGGTGAAGCGGGCACTGGTGGTATGAGCACTGAACCCGAAGCCGTTGGTCGGGTTGGAGTTACGCGACGTTACACGGGCCAAGTACTGGTCTTCGTCCTGGTTCAGGAGGTCGAGTCCTACTTCGCTGCGGAAGGAGAGACCGGGCAGAAATTCGTACTGCGCATACACGTTGCCCAGCGCCCGGTAGCCATAGGTGGTATAGGTAGCTGCGTTGTTCTGAATGCCCAGCAAAGGGTTGTAGTAGAAGGGAAAGTTGTTGTTGGGGTTGCCCGTGGCCAAATCCAGTGCCCCGCTGGTGAGGCCGGTGCGCGGGTCAATCAGGGGCGTGATGGGAGCCAGGGCCACAATCTGCACCGGGTTGCTGAACGCGTTGTCGTTGGGCAGGCGGTTGTTCTGCGTGCGCGACAGGCCCACGTTGGCCCCTAGCGTCAGCTTATCGGTTGCCTGGTGGTCGACGTTGAAGCGGCCGGCAATGCGCTGCAGCTTATTGCCAACCAAGATGCCTTCCTGGGTGCTGTATTGGCCCGAGATAAAAAACTTGGTTTTGTCGGTACCGCCGCTGGCGTTCAGGTCGTACTGGCTGAAATTGCCTTTGCGAAATACCTGCTTCTGCCAGTCCGTATCTACATTGTAGTTCGCATCAACAGCTACGCCAGCGGCATAGCCCTTAAAACGGTTAGCAATGCTGGCATCGGAACGGCCGGCATTTTTCAGGGCCTCTGTAAACAGCTCTACGTACTCCTTGGCATTGAGAAACTCACGCAGGTGCGTGGCCTCGCTGGTACCGTTCTGGTAGCCAATGTTGAAACGGGTAGCGCCTGCTTTACCACGCTTGGTGGTAATGAGGACCACGCCGTTGGTACCGCGCGAGCCGTAAATGGCCGAAGCCGCTGCATCTTTCAGCACCGTGATGTTCTCGATGTCGTTCGGGTTGATGTCAGCAATTGGGTTGGTCGGGGCGCTGGTCGAAGAGAAGTTGTCGGTTTGCACCGGAATGCCGTCAATCACATACAACGGCTGCGTGTCGCCGCTCACCGAGGAGGTACCGCGAACCCGCACCTTGATGCCCTGCCCGAGCTTACCGCTGGAGTTTTCAATAACCACGCCTGCTGCCTTGCCCTGAATTGCCTGCTCGAAGGTCTGGACCGGGGCATTGGCAATGTCTTTAGTGGTCAAGGACACCACCGAACCTGTTACATCAGCTTTGGTCTGCGTGCCGTAGCCCACTACAATGGCCTCGCTCAGCTGCGTAGCCGACGCCGCCAGCGTTACGTTGATGACACTCTGGCTGCCCACTGCAATGGTCTGCGAAGTGTAACCTACCGAGCTAATCACCAGGGTGGCATTTGGCTGCACGCTCAGCGAGAAGGCGCCGTCAACGTTGGTGCTTACGCCGTTGGTGGTGCCACGCTCCAAGATGGTAGCTCCGGGGAGAGCACCACCATCCGAAGCCGTAACGCGGCCACTTATGGCATTGGTCTGCGCCCAGGCCGATGCCGAATACAAGCATGCTACCAATAGTAGCAGGAGCCTGAAAGGGAGTAATAGGGTTTGCTTCATTTGAACAAAAGGGTTGGTGAGTGATAAAACGGGAACAACTTTCCGCAGAGATGGTCCGAAAGGAAAGCGAAGTATAACCCAGAAAGGATGGCAACTTCACACTTTACATCTACTATCCTGCACGATGCTTCGGCGAATATAAATGCACACGCCATACTTGGCGCCGGTTTTTGTGTTCGGCGCAGTAGTTTCGGCAACCGTGGCTGCCGTGCCTACCTTTACCCTCCTATTCCGGGCCCGGCCTCTGGACGGCTCCCTTTCGTTCTGCATTTCGCTTCAATGCCCACCATTCATTACCTGACCACCGCCGAGGCCGTGGCCACCGCCGCCGCGCATTTTGCCACCCTGCCCCGCATTGGCATCGACCTGGAGTTTGACGACATGCGCCACCGCTATGGGCGACATCTGGCTCTAATTCAGGTATTTGATGGCCAGGAGGTGTACCTTATTGACCCACTGCCACTGCCTGATATGGCCGCCGATTTGGAGCCGCTGTTCGCCGTGCTGCGCGACCCAGCCGTGGCCAAAGTGTTCCATTCCTGCAAGTCCGACATTCTGTTGCTCGACGAGGTATTCAGCGTGAATTGCCTCAATATTGTCGACACCAGTGTCCAATTTACCTTATTGGCTGCCGAGGATAATAATATTTCGCTGGGCCGCCTCATTCAGGCCGAGCTGGGCTTCGAGGTGGACAAGGGCGAGCAGAAATCGAACTGGCTGAAGCGCCCGCTCACCGAAGCGCAGAAAGAATATGCTGCCAACGACGTGCTCTACCTGTTCCAGCTCACTGACCGTCTCAGCGCGCGCCTGGCCGAACTGGGCCGCGCCGACTGGGCCGCGCAGGAAAACCTTGCCCTCGAAGCCGTGCGCTACGGGCGCGACGACCCACGGCCGTGGTCGCGCAACGCCGCCAAATACAAGATTTCGGCGCAGGAAATGCCCGTTTTCCGGGAGCTGTACATGCTGCGCGATGCCGTGGCCCGGCAGCTCGACCGTCCCCCCTACCACGTGCTCAGCAACGACCGGTTGGCCGAGCTCACCCGCAACCCCATCGAAACGGCCCTGCAGCTACGCACCGCCAACGGCCTGCACCCCGAGTTGAAGCGCCCGCCTTATGCCGAGCAACTGCTGGCCATCGGCACCACCGATTTGGCGCCCGATGCGCCATTGCCGGCCGAGCAGCGCAAGTTTCCGTTCCGCCGCCGGCTCAATGGCCCCGCTGCTGCCCGCGCCGATGCCCGCGAAGCGCTGCTGATGGCGCTCAAAGGCCACCTCGCTACCGACCACGGCAGCACGATGGCCAACATGGTGCTCAGCAATCGCCTCATCGCCGACATCATTGAGCTCGGAACCGTGCACGCCCTGCGCCCCTGGCAGCAGCAGTTGCTGAAAGGTTCGGCGGAGAACCACAACGAGGATTACGCCTCGATTGAGGAGCCGTTTCAAGCTTAAGCTGCAGCAGACACGAAATAAAAAGGAACGTCATGCTGAGCGCAGCCGAAGCATCTCTACCGAGAAAGTAACTAATTACTCTCGCGGTAGAGATGCTTCGGCTGCGCTCAGCATGACGCGCTGGCTTTGTACCAGTATTGCAGCTTTCTATCTCTAGAACTGCGCCTCCTCGGTGCTGCCGACCAGGGCGGCGGTGCTGGTCTGGTTGCTGGTTACCACGTTCTGCACGGCGTCGAAGTAGCCCGTGCCCACGAAGGATTGATGCTTCACGGCCTGGTAGCCGTCCTTGGCCAGGGCAAACTCGCGCTCCTGCAACTCCGAGTAGCCGGCCATACCGCGCTGGCGGTACGCCTGCGCCAGCTCAAACATGCTGGTGTTGAGGGCGTGGAAGCCCGCGAGGGTGATAAACTGGAACTTGTAGCCCATCGCGGCCAATTCCTCGCGGAAGGTTTCCATCTGCTCCACGCTCAGCTTTGAAGCCCAGTTGAAGGACGGCGAGCAATTGTAGGCCAGCAGCTTACCCGGGAATTGGGCATGAATGGCTTCGGCAAATTTGCGGGCGTCGCCTAGGTCGGGGTGCGAAGTTTCCATCCAGATAAGGTCGGCGTAGGGCGCGTAGGCCAGGCCGCGGGCAATGCCGGCCTCAATGCCGCAGCGGATGCGGTAAAAACCTTCGTTGGTACGCTCGGCTTCCTGCAGAATAAAGGGCTGGTCGCGCGGGTCTACATCGGCCGTGAGCAGGTCAGCGGCGTCGGCATCGGTGCGGGCCACTATCAGGGTGGGCACGCCCATTACATCGGCGGCCAGGCGAGCGGCCACGAGCTTGTTGATTGCCTCCTGCGTGGGCACCAATACTTTGCCGCCCAGGTGGCCGCACTTTTTGGCGGACGACAGCTGGTCTTCAAAATGCACGCCGGCGGCGCCGGCCTCAATCATCATCTTCATCAGTTCGAATGCGTTCAGGTTGCCGCCGAAGCCCGCCTCCGCATCGGCCACGATGGGCGCGAGGTAGTGCACGTCGCTCCGCCCGTCAAGGTGCTGAATCTGGTCGGCGCGCAGCAGTGCGTTGTTGATGCGGCGCACCACGGCTGGCACGCTGTCTACGGGGTACAGGCTTTGGTCGGGGTACATGTGGCCGGCGCCGTTTGCATCGGCCGCTACCTGCCAGCCGCTGAGGTAAATGGCCAGCAAGCCGGCCTGCACTTCCTGCACCGCCTGGTTGCCGGTGAGCGCGCCCAAGCCGGCCACGTACTCGCGGGTGTGCAGCAGGTCCCAGAGCCGCTCGGCCCCTTGGCGGGCCAGCGAGTACTCGATGTGTACGGAGCCCTGCAGCTTCACCACATCCTCGGGCGAGTAGGGGCGTTGGATGCCAATCCAGCGAGGGTTGTGGGCCCAGTCGAGGGCAATATCAGCGGCGCGTTGGGGTTGCGTTTTCATGGGGTTGAGTTTGAATAATGGTGGGTTGGGTTTAGGCAAAGAGGTGCCGGGCTACCTGTTGGGCAGCTTTTTTGAAACTTTCTTATTAGAGGTAGAGACGCAATACTTTGCGTCTGGTCATTGAACGGCTAGCGCTGGAAACACCTCCGAACGGCGCGGGCGACGAGACGCAAAATGTTGCGTCTCTACAATTCCCTACGCCAGTTGCTCGTAAGCTGGCAAGGTCAGGAATTCGATGAACTGCTCGCTCATCACCAGCTTATCAAAAAGCCGGGCTGCGTTCAGAAATTGGCCGTTCTCGTAAACCTCCTCCCCTACCTGTATTTTAATTTTCTCGAGCTGGCCGGGTACCAGCGAGCGGTACAGCTCCGTGGTAACCGGGCGGCCGTCGGCCAGCGTGGTGCCGGGCGTGTGCAGCCACTGCCACACCTGCGCGCGGCTGATTTCGGCGGTGGCAGCGTCTTCCATCAGGTTGTAGATGGGCACGCAGCCGTTACCGCCCAGCCACGAGGCCAGGTACTGAATGGCCACATCGATGTTCAGTTTCAGGCCGTCTTCGGTGATGTTACCTTCGGGAGCTTTCACCAAGTCAGCCGCCGTCACTTGCACGTCGGGGCGCTTGTTTTCGATTTGGTTGGGACCGGGCATGAGGCGATTGAAAACTTCTAGGGCCACCGGAACCAGGCCGGGGTGCGCCACCCAAGTGCCGTCGTGGCCGTTGGTAGCTTCGCGGATTTTATCCTGCCGCACTTTCTCCAGTGCAGCCTCGTTGGCGGCTAGGTCGTTTTTGATGGGAATTTGGGCAGCCATGCCGCCGATGGCGTGCACGCCCCGGCGGTGGCAGGTTTGCACCACCAGCGCCGAATAGGCCGCCATAAAGGGCACCGTCATGGTTACCTCGGCGCGGTTGGGCAGGCGGAACTGAGGGTTGAGCCCCAGGCGCTTGATGTAGCTGAAAATGTAGTCCCAACGGCCGCAGTTGAGGCCGGCGCTGTGCTCGCGCAGTTCGTAGAGGATTTCATTCAGCTCGAAAGCAGCCGGCAGGGTTTCAATCAATACCGTGGCTTTGATGACGCACTTGGGCTGCTTCATCGACCATTGGGCAAAGCCGAACACGTCATTCCAGAGCCGCGCCTCGAGGTGGCTTTCCAGCTTGGGCAGGTAGAAGTAGGGCGCGGTGCCCCGGGCGCAGAGCTCGTGGGCGTTGTGGAAATAATAGAGGCCAAAGTCGAGCAACGAAGCGCTGATTGGCTCACCATCAACCAGAATATGCTTTTCGACCAGGTGCCAGCCGCGTGGGCGCACCATGAGCACCGCGGTTTTCTCGTTCAGCCGGTACTCTTTGGAGGGCGTGCTGAGTGAGATGGTGCGGCGCACGGCATCGCGCAGGTTAATCTGGCCTTGGATGACGTTGTCCCAGGTTGGCGCGTTCGAGTCCTCCAAATCGGCCATGAACACGCTGGCCCCGGAGTTCAGCGCGTTGATAATCATCTTCCGCTCTACCGGACCGGTGATTTCGACGCGGCGGTCGAGCAGGTCTTCCGGCAGCGGGGCCACGGTCCAGTCCTGCTCGCGCAGGCGCTGGGTCTCGGGCAGGAAATCGGGCAGAATGCCAGCGGCAAAATCCGCCTGGCGCTCGGCGCGGCGGGCCAGCAGCGCCTGCCGGGTGTGGTCGAAGCGGCGGTGGAGCTCGGCCACGAAGGCCAGAGCCGAGGGCGTGAGGATTTCGGCAAAGGCCGGCGAGTAGGTGCCAATAACCTTTACCCGCTCGGGAGTGAGGTAGGTGGGCACGGGGGCAGGAGCAACGTCGGTGAAAGTCATAGAATCGAGGTATGGGTGGGACAAAGTGCTGATGTATTGATTTCCAACAGCTGCGTGCACTGCTAGCTGACAACTTGCACAAACATACGGAAGCGAATTTATAATTGTTAGCGAATTTTCGCTAAAACAATAAAATTTGCCAAGCTCCGTACCTTTGGCTGCGCAGTAGTGCATCTTCAAATGCCCTTCCTGTTCGTTTGCAGGCCGGTTCCAACGGTTTCTTCGCCCGCCAACCAGCCTTCCTAAAAATTTTAAAATCAATCGATGCTCAACCACGGCCAAGTCGTTCGCCTCATTTTTGGTCTGAAGCTGCGCGAGCTGCGACAGGAACGCAGCCTGAGCCCGGCCGAGCTGGCGCGGGTGTGCGACGTGTCGGTCAGCTACCTCAACGAGATTGAGAAGGGCAAGAAGTACCCCAAAGCCGACAAGATTCTGAGTTTGAGCAAGGCCCTCGACGTGCGCTACGACCAGCTTACCTCGCTGGAGCTGCCGCGTCGGCTCGAACCCATTGGCGAGCTGCTGAACTCTAAGATGCTGAAGGAGTTTCCCCTGGAAATGTACGGCCTGGAGCCGGCTCGCATCATCGAGCTGATTGCCAACGCCCCGGCCCGGATGAATGCCTTCATCAGCACCATTTTTGAGATTGCGCGCAACTACGAGATGCGCCAGGAGCACCTGTTTCTGGCCGCGCTGCGCTCGTTTCAGGAGATGCACGACAACTACTTCGAAGACCTGGAGCAGGACGTGCGCGCCTTCGTGGGCAGCCACCAACTGAGCACCGCGGCGCCCTTCGACCTCGGCCAGCTGGAGCGCGTGCTCACGGAAGAATACGGCTATACCATCGACCGGGAAACGCTGGGCCGCCACGCCGTAGCCACCCAGGCGCGGCTGCGAAGCGTGTTTCAGCCCAAAACCAGGCGCCTGCTACTGCGGCCGGGGCTGAGCCGGGGCCAGCAGGCCTTCGTACTGGGCCGCGAGGTAGCCTTCAACTACCTCAAGCTAACGGAGCGGCCCTACGTGAGCACCAGCCTGCAGGTGCGCTCGTTCGATGAAGTGCTGAACAACTTCAAGGCCTCCTACTTTGCCGGGGCGCTCCTGATGGAAGAGGAAAGCCTGTTGCGCGACGTAAAGAAGTTTTTCGGGGGCAAGAAGTGGCAGCCCGAACTACTGCTGAACCTGATGACGCAGTACGACGTGAGCCCCGAGATGTTTATGCAGCGCCTCACCACGCTGCTGCCGCGCCATTTTGGGCTGCAAAGCCTGTTCTTCCTGCGCTTCGACCAGACGGATGCGGCCGCGCCCTACGAGCTGACCAAGGAGCTGCACCTGGCCCGCCTGCACAACCCCCACGGCAACGAGCTGAACGAGCACTACTGCCGCCGCTGGGTGAGCCTGCGCCTGATACGCGAAGCCCGCGCCCTGCCCGTGCCCGACACGGCCGAAGCCCCCGTAACCGTAGCTGGCGCGCAAAAATCGCGCTACTTCGGCACCGACGACGAATACCTGTGCTTCACGCTGGCCCGCGCCGGCACCCCCACCCAGGTAGCCCTAAGCGTAACCGTGGGCCTGCGCTGCGACGACAACCTGCAAAAGCACGTCCGTTTCCTGGCCGACCCGGCCCTACCCTTCCGCATCGTGAACGAAACCTGCGAGCGCTGCCCAATTGCCGACTGCGAATCGCGCGCGGCGGCTCCCACCGAGATAGTGCGCCAAGCGGAGCGGGCAGCCTTTGAAGCCGCAGTGGAAGAGCTTGTTCAAGCCAAATTCTGATGCGCCGCAGCTTATTAATTGGAGGGATACTAATGGTGTCGCTGCTTGGGGCGGCCGGCTACACCGCGTGGCGCGTGCTGTACCAGCCCAACGTCGCCGCATTTCCTGAGGGGCCGGCCTACTTATATATCCGCACGGGTACGGGCTATGCGGCGGTGCTCGACTCGCTGCAGAAACACGAGCTGCTGCTGGAGCCAGCCACCTTCCGCTGGGTGGCCGAGCACCACGACTACCCGCCCCACGTGAAGCCCGGCCGCTATCGGCTCGACCCCGGCATGGGCAATGTAGACCTGGTGAAAATGCTGCTGCAGGGCCGGCAGGACACGGTAAAGCTCGAGCTCAAGCCCTTCCACTACCTCGACCAGCTGCCACGCCGGGTGTGCGGCCCGCTCGAAACCGACTCCTTCAAGCTGGAGCTTTTGCTCGGTGATAATGCCGGCCTGCTGGCCCGCTACCACCTCGATACCTGCACCATTCGCACCATGTTTATTCCCGGGCAGTACCGGCTGCTGTGGAACACGAGCGCGCCGGTTTTTCTGGATTCGGTGGCGGCCCGTTACCGGCGCTTCTGGAAGCCGGAGCGCCAGGCCCGAGCCGACTCTTTGAAGATGACGCGTGTGCAGGTGAGCGTGCTGGCTAGCATTGTGCAGCGCGAAACGGCCCAGCCGACGGATAAGCCCCTCATCGCCGCCGTGTACCTCAACCGCCTGCGCAACGGCCAGCCCCTGCAAGCCGACCCTACCCTGCTCTGGCCCCTGCACGGCCTGGGTACCCGCAAGCGCGTGCTGAACGTAGACAAAAAAGTGGATTCGCCCTACAATACCTACCGCCACAAGGGCCTGCCGCCCGGCCCCATTACCACGCCACTGCCTGGTTCCTTGCTGGCCGTGCTCAAGCCGGCGCACAACAAAAACCTGTTTTTCTGCGCCCGGCCCGATGGCAGCGGCTTCTCCGACTTTGCCGAAACTTACGCGCAGCACAAGCTGAACGCGCGCCGCTACCAGCACCGGCTCGACAGCCTGGGCGTGAAGCGGTAAAAACGGCATCAGGGCTATGAAAACCGTCTTTTGGCCACAGTTTCGCAGCTAATCGGCCACCGGAAATTACGCGTGCGGTTCCAATGGCATTTCCTTGCTAATCAGCAGCGATGCTAGCCAGCGTTTATGTACATTTGTTTCCCAATTTTCCGCCAAACCGTCCGTATGCGTCAACCTCTTCTTTTTCTGATTCCTGTCTTCTGTGGACTCACGGCTTCGGCCGGCGGATTTGATACCGGCCCGCAGGGGGCGCGGGTGCTGGGCCTGGGCGGGGCCAGCACGGCCTACATCAACAGCATTGCGGGCCTGAGCATGAACCCCGGCCTGCTGAGCCAGTGGGGCGACTCGCTCACGCGACTGAGCTTTGGCGGCATCGGCCAAATTCGGCGGGCCTCGTTTATTGGCCAGGACACCTACCTGCGCACCGACCAGGAGCTGGCCGTGCAGCCCGGCGGCTACTTCTACGGCACCCGCGCCCTGACCAAGCGCGTGACGCTGGGCCTGAGCCTGACCACGCCCTACGGCTACCACACCAAATGGCCCGACACCTGGGAAGGCCGCGCCGTGATTCAGGAAAGTCGCCTCAACACCTACTTCGTGCAGCCCACGGTGGCCTTTAAGCTGAATGAGAACTTCGGGGCCGGGGTGGGCCTCATTTACGCCTACGGCAAATACTCGCAGCGCCGCGCCCTGGGTCAGTACGACGACCCGTCGGCCAACGCCCAGCTCAGCGCCAGCGGTTCGGGCTACGGCGTGAGCGTGGGCCTGTATGGCCGCACCGGCGACAACCTGTCGTTCGGCATCAGCTACCGCACCGGCGTTAATCTCAAACTAAAAAACGGTAGCAGTACCTACGCTGGCGTGCCCTCCCGCGACGCAGCGCTGCTACCGGCCAGCACCGGCCTGGGCACCCAAATTAACCTACCCAACGTGGTGTCGGTGGGCATTGCCGACCGCATCAACAAGCAGCTGCTGCTCACCTTCGACTTCACCCTCACCGGCTGGAGCAACCTCGATTCGCTGAAGCTGGACCTCGCCGCCAACGGCGGCCAGCCCGCCCGCCGCGTGAACATCCCGCGCCGCTACGAAGACGCGATGACCTTCCGCATCGGTGCCGATTACCAGGTAAACCCGAAGCTCACCCTGCTGGCCGGCGTGCGCTACGACGAAACGCCCATTCGCGACGAGTATATCAACCCCGAGTTTATCGATGCCAACCGCTTGGGCGTATCAGCGGGCCTGTGCTACCAGCTCACTCGCCGCCTCAGCCTCGAAGGAGCCTACTCTTTTGAATACGGCCAGCAGCGCATTGCCCGCACCAACCCGCTCAGCGCGCAGGTAGCCAACATCAGCGGCAGCTACCAGATGGCGGTGCAAACGGCCTCGGTGGGCCTGGCGGCAGCTTTTTAACTAATCTTCTTCCTCGGTTCTTATTCGTTTTTTTATCATGATGAAGATGTATTCGCGGTCTATTGGAGCCTGGGCCCGATTGGGCACGGCAGGTGCGCTGCTGCTCACGGCCTGCGCCCCCAACCAGGACACGCCCACGCCCAGCACCGGCTTCGATACCAGCCGCTACGTGGCCGTGGGCGACAGCTACACGGCGGGCCTGAGCAACGGCGGCCTCACCCGCGCCAGCCAGGAGTATTCCTACCCGAACCTGTTGGCCCAACAGTTCAGCCGGGCCAATGCCAATGCGACGTTCACCCAGCCCTACCTGGAGCCGGGCACCGGCTCGGGCTACCTCTCGCTGGTCGACCTGCCCGCCAGCGGCCTGCCCGTGGTGCGCCGCATTGCCGGCCAGGCCGTGCTGCGCACCGTCATCAACCCCAATGCCTGCGGCGGGCCCGATACCATGCGGCTGCTCACGCGCAGTGCCACCGCCAACACGGTGCCGCAAAACCTGGGCGTACCCGGCCTGCTGCTAACCCAGATTGAGACCGCAGGCCTGGGCAACGCGACCAACGCCACGCCCAGCGGCGCATTCAACCCCTACTTCGAGCGCTTGCTACCCGTCACCGACAGCCGCACCTACCTGCAAACGGTGAGCACCGCTAGCGCGTCGGCCACGTTCTTCACCTACTTCATGGGGCTCGACAACCTGCTGCCCTACCTGCGCAGCGGTGGCGAATGCGGGATTGTTAGTGCTGCGGTGCTAAACGCCAATGCCCGTAAAATCCTGGCCGTGCTCGCTGCCAACGGACGCCCGGGCATTATTGCCCGCCTGCCGGCTCTTACTAATCTGCCGCTGCTGCGTCTGGGCCGCGGCTTGGCCCTGCAAAGTCGCCTGCAAGCAACCTTTGGCGACACGGCCCGCGTGTACATCAACGACAACGGCTTTGTTCAGGCCATCACCAACGACGATTACGTGCTGGCTACCGTGCTGCCCCGCCTGGGCCTGCGCACCCCCGTGGTGGTGAACGGGACCACGCTGCAGCTGCCCTACGGCCGCGACAGCCGCAACCCCGTGCGCGATGCTGACGTGATTGATAAAACCGAGCTCGCCCGAATTAACCTGGCGGTGAATGGGCACAACACCGACCTCGAAACCGTCGCCACCATTTACAAAATGCCCATTGGTCTAGACAACAAGCGCACACTCGATGCCAACGCCGCCTTCCCCAATTTTGTGGGCGAAACCATTCTCGTGAATGGCGTGACGTATTCGGCCGAACCCGTGCGGGGCAACTTCTTCTCGCTCGATTATTACAGCCTGACGCCGCGCGGCAACGCCCTGCTGGCCAACGCCTTCATTCAGGCCATTAATACCGCCTACCGCGCCAATATTCCGGCTATTGAAGCCAACAAGCTGCCCACTTCAGTGCAGTAGCCGCGTTTCCACGCAAAAGCCCCGGCTGTTGGCCGCTTCGCCCGAAGCAGCCCGCAGCCGGGGCTTTTGCGTTGCTGCCCGTGCTAGCGCAAGCGGTATAAGCGCAGCGGCAGGGTGTCGGCCGCCGCGGCCCGGCTGGCGGCCAGCGTTTCGCCGAAACTCAAGCCGGTGAACTCCGAATGCTCCAGAAACAACAGCGGCTGCTGCAGCGGTGGAGCGGGCCAGGCCGCTACCGGCTGCTGGCGGCGCAACGAGTCGAACCGAGCCACGCCGGCCACACGCCAGTAGCCATCGAGAAGCACGTATTGTATCCCCTGACGGCGCAGAGCAGCCAATTCCCGCTCGTCGGTGATGACCGTCAGAGTCTGCCCGGGGCCTAGGTAGAGCGCGAGGCCGTTGCCGACGGTACTGGCTACGTGGGTAGCACCGTGCTGCCGCAGCCACGCCGCCACGGCCGGGTAGCGCCCGGGCAGCGGAGCGTATAGTTGGGTTTGAATACGGTAAATATTCAGAGCTACTGTTGCCAGCAATGCTAGTGCCAGCACCGGGCGAGGCAGCAGGTGGCGGCCACTAAGCACTGCCAACGCAGCCAGCGGCAGGTAGGCCAGCAGCAGCCCGCGTGGCGCTTTTATGAGCAGCGACATGCCAGCCAGCAGGCAGCCGGCCCAAACCAGCAGATACGACAGCAGGGGCAGCGGCTGGCCCCGCCGTAGCTCGCCGCGCCGCCATTGGCTGGCTGCTACTACCAGGGCCGCGACCAGCCCCGCCAGCAGCAGCGGCGACTCGAACGTAGCCAGGTAACGGGGGTAATAGGCCAAATCCAGGTGCAAGGTGGCCTGCCGGCCGGCCACGTTGGCGGTAGCGGGCACCACCGTGCGCCAGTAAAAACCCAGCCAACGGTACCATGGCAGCCCCACGGCTACACCCAGCAGCCCGAACAGCACGTAGGGTGTGGCCAGCACCAGCAGCGCCCGGCCCCCGGCGCGCCGCCAGGTGCCATCGGCCTGCCACCATTCCAGCACAGCCAGAATGGGCAGTGCAAACAGGAATTTGTAGTTCAGACACAGGCCCAGCGCCAGCCAGCTGGCCACGCGCACTAGCCCAGTTCTACCTGGCTGTTGCAGCCGCGCAAAGTGGCTTCGTTGTAGCCCGGCGGCCACTATCAAGCTCACCGAGCTCATGGTAAAATCGCGACCTGAGAAGGTGAGCAGCAGGCTGGTGCCACCCAGCAACACCAGCCCGGCGGCTTCGGGGCCCGGCAGTCGGGCTTCCCGGGATACCCAGGCCGCAAACAGCCCCAGGCCCGCTACGCCCAGCAATGCGTTGATACCCTGGAAGACCATGAAATCCCGCGTCAGCAAGGCTACGGGAGCGAAGAGCAGCAAAAAACCCGGGCTGCCGTGATGAAACAGGTGCGCGAAGTTACCCTGGGCTAGCTCCTGCACCACCTGCCAGTTGCGCACCGAATCGAAGTCGGGTGGGCCGGCTTCGGGCAGCCGCCACAGGCGCAGAATAGCCACTGCCAGCAGCGCGCCCAGCAGCCACGCGGCGCGACGTAGGCGTTCAGGGGCGTTATTTGTGGGGGCAACGGCGGGCATAGGTCGGCGCGAAGGTCGGCGCGAAGGTCGGCAGCCGTTCCCAACATTCCCTCGTTCTTTTTCCTCCTTCCCTCCTATGCGCCTCGTTATTCAGCGCGTTCGCGAAGCCTCCGTTACGGTCGACGAGCAGGTTACCGGCCAGATTGGCCCGGGCCTGTTGGTGCTGGCCGGCTTCGCCCCAACCGATAATACCGCCTCCCTCACCTGGATGTGCCGCAAGCTGGTGCAGCTACGCATTTTCGGGGATGAAAACGGCCAGATGAACCGCAGCGTCCAGGACATCGGCGGCCAGGTGCTGGTGGTGAGCCAGTTCACGCTGCTGGCCGATGCGCGCAAGGGCAACCGCCCCAGCTACATTGGGGCCGCCCCACCCGCCGTGGCCGAGCCGCTGTATGAGCAATTTGTGGCCCTAGTGGCCGCCGAGCTGGGCCAGCCTGTGCCCACCGGCATTTTCGGAGCCGACATGCAGGTGCGCCTGCACAACGACGGCCCCGTGACCATTGTGCTCGATTCGCCCGCTTAAAGCCTACCTACTATGACCATCGAAGAAGCCCAGAAAACCGTTGATACCTGGATAACCACCACCGGCGTCCGCTATTTCAACGAGCTGACCAACATGGCCATGCTCACGGAAGAAGTGGGCGAAGTGGCGCGCATCATCGCGCGCCAGTACGGCGAGCAGTCGTTCAAGGAGTCGGACAAAGGCCGGGAGCTCGGCGACGAGCTAGCCGACGTGCTGTTCGTCCTCATCTGCCTGGCCAATCAAACCGGCGTCGACCTCACCGAAGCCATGACCCGCAACCTGGCCAAGAAGACCCAGCGCGACAGCCAGCGCCACCAGAATAACGAGAAGCTGAAGTAACCCTTCGCGTTGTCATCCTGAGCTTGCGAAGGACCTTATCACATTTGCGCCGATTGAATTAACGCAAGCCTCTTCAACGTGATAAGGTCCTTCGCAAACTCAGGATGACACATGTTTCAGACCCATTACCAGTCGGTCATCGCGCCACACAGGCAGCACGTCGGCGTAGGAATCAATCTGCAGGCAGAAGTCAAAGTCCTGGCTGGCTTCCAGTGAATTGAGCCGGCGCACGTGCGCCGACTGCAGCAGGTAGGCCGGCAAATCAGCTTGGCCCTGCTCCCACAGGTGCAGCGCAGCCAGTGTTGCATCAGAGCTGCGCACATCGAAGTCTGCGCTTAGCCGCGCGGCTAGTGCGCCACCGAAAACGGTATCCTCGAGGCAGAAGTGGCCTTTCCAGCCGGCACACACCACCAGCACATCGCGCTGCTGCTGCCGGGCAAAGTCGGCCACGGCGGCCAGGTTCAGGAATGACCCCACCACGATTTCGGCCGCCGCCAGTGAGCGGCGCAGCGCCGCCGTGCCATTGGTCGTGCTGATGGTGAGGGCCCGACCACGCACTGGATTGGCCTTATCCAAAAAGCCGAAGGGCGAGTTGCCCAGGTCGAAACCGGCGGCGGGCAGGCCGTCGCGCTCGGCGGCCGTCAGGCAGCCGTGCTGCTGGCCGTAAGCGGTGCATTCCTCCAACGAAGCCACCGGGAACACGTGGGTTACGCCCTCGCCCAGCGCCGTGACGATGGTGCTCGAAGCGCGCAGAATGTCCACGATAACGGCTACCTGGCCGCGTAAATCATACAGCGGCAGCAGCTCGGGCGAAAAGCAAATATCTAGTTTGGGCATGTAGCGCGCAGCCTTGGCTGCGTGTTTCGCCGCACAGCAGCGAGTTGGATATGAGCTTATTCGAATCTGGAAACGGCGCGGCTCCGCCTTCGCCACGGCGCGGCGAAACACGCAGCAAAGGCTGCGCGCTACTCTTCCGTGCCCTTTGTCAGCGGCAGCTTGCTCACGGTAGCAGGCAGGTTCTTACCGCGAATCTGCACGAAAACGGACGTACCGGGGGTTGCAAACTCGGTTCTCACGTAGCCCATCCCAATGCCCTTGCTGAGCGAGGGCGACTGCGTGCCGCTGGTAACGTCGCCTATTTTCTGGCCGTCGGCGTCCACCAGCTCGTAGTGGCCGCGCGGGATGCCGGGGCCGTCCATCACGAAGGCCACCAGCTTCTTGCTCACGCCGGCCTCCTTCTGCTTCTTGATGTTTTCGGAGTTGGTGAACTCCTTGGTGAACTTGGTAATCCAACCCAATCCGGCTTCCAGCGGCGAAGTCGTGTCGTCGATGTCGTTGCCGTAGAGGCAGTAGCCCATTTCGAGGCGCAGGGTATCGCGGGCTCCCAAACCGATGGGCTTGATGCCGTACGGCTGGCCGGCGAGCATGATTTTATCCCAGACCATGGCCGCGCTCTCGTTCGGAATGTAGAGCTCGAAACCACCCGCGCCAGTGTAGCCGGTAGCTGAAATGATGACGTCGGGGGCGCCGGCGAAGGTGCCCTGCACGAAGGAGTAGTACGGAATGCTGCTTAGGTCCACGTCGGTCAGCGACTGTAGGGCGGCCTGGGCTTTCGGGCCCTGCACGGCAAACAGGCTGGTGCGGTCCGAGATGTCCTCCATCTCCACGCCCTGCGTGTTGTGGTGCTGAATCCAGTTCCAGTCTTTTTCGATGTTGGAGGCATTCACCACCAGCAGGTAGTCCTCATCGGCCAGCTTGTACACCAGCAAGTCGTCCACGATGCCGCCGTCGTGGTTGGGCAGGCACGAATACTGGGCTTTGCCGTCGGCCAGCTTGCTGGCGTCGTTGCTCGTCACGCGCTGGATGAGGTCGAGGGCCTGGGGGCCGCGCAGGCGAAACTCGCCCATGTGCGACACGTCAAACATGCCCACGGCGCGGCGCACGGTGTGGTGCTCGTCGAGGTCGGAGGAATAGCGCACCGGCATGTCGTAGCCAGCAAAAGGCACCATTTTGGCACCCAGTTCGCGGTGCTTGCTATCGAGGGTAACGGTTTTCAGGGAAACGGACATGTGGAGGGAGTGCTGGGATAACGGGTGGGCGGGATGACGAATTGCGGTGCAAAGGTGGGGGCAAAAAACAAAAGCTGCTTCTATGCTGAGCGGCTTTTCAGGAACGCAGAAGCTGCTGCTGGGGAATAAACAGGCTCTGCAACGACAACGTGGGGCTTTTTGGGTTGGCATGCGCCCGGCGCACCCATCGAAACACCGTTACAAGCAGCGCACAGGAACCATTAGAGGATTTCGCCGGCTCGGCCCCAGGCCCGATACTAATGTCCGAAGCTGGCCGTTAGGCGGTTGAAGCGTGGCTTGACGGCCAGGTGTTTATCTACCCTAACCCCCATTTTCAAGTGTATGGCTAATGTCAAAAACAACATCGTGACCCAGGGGCTGAGCGGCATGCTCGGCGGGCAGCTGGTATTCCGGCAAACCAGCCGGGGCACCGTGGTCGGCGTGAACCCGCAGGCGCCCAGCGGGCCACCCTCGGCTGGGCAGCTGGCCCAGCGCGAGCGGTTTCAACAGGCGGTTATCTACGCCAAAGGCCAGGCCCAGGACCCGGCCGTGCAAGCCGAGTACGCCGAGCAAGCCAAGGCGGAGGACATCAGCGTGTACAACGTGCTGCTGCGCGACTTCATGCAGGCCCCCAACATCGCCGACGTGGACCTGAGCCAATACACCGGCCAGGTGGGCGAGCTGATTGCCATCACGGCCAACGACGACCAACGCGGTGAAGGCCGTGACGGTGAAGATTGAGAACAGCGACGGCAGCCTGGTGGAGCAGGGCCCCGCCGTGCAGCAGGCCGACCCTAACCGCTGGCACTACCTCAGCACCAAGCGCAACACGTCGCTGGCTGGCGACAAAATCACGGTGACGGCTACCGACAACCCCGGCCACGAGGCGGTGAAGACGCGCACCCTGGCATAGTTCAACTTCGGGCGGGGGCGGCCCGGTGCGGCCCCGAACGAACGCAGAACGAACCCCGAACGAACAAAGGGCCTACCCAGCGCGAGCCCACCAGCCGGGCGCGGGCTTCGGAAAGTCCTGTTTCGGGGATGACTGCCCCTGGCTTAGAACCAGGGGAAGCAACGCAAAGAAGCCCCGGCTACCACAGCAGCCTTGTCCTTACCCAAAACGCTTTGCCTGCCTGCTGGCGGCACTTGACCGGTCCGGTCCGACCGCCCTAGACGGTCGGACCGGTTGAAGAACCCCCGGTTTCGCTCCGTCAACAACCGGTCGGACCGCCCAGGGCGGTCGGACCGGAGCAACAACCGCCGTTTTGGGTAAGGACAAGTCAGCTACTGGCAGGGGCTTCTTTTTTGGTAGGTGGCCGAATTGTACTCATCGCGAAGTAGGGTGCGGGGCTTGCCCCCGCCCGTCGTTGCACGAATCACACGCCAATCGTGCAACAACGGGCGGGGGCAAGCCCCGCACCCTACTTTGTTTTCGCAAACCACTTAGCCACGAGTATAGCTTGAGGGGACGAGTGGTAAAATCGCCTTTCGCGGGCCGGCCTGCGCTTGAATGGGGTGGGGCCGCTTTCCTTCGCAGCCCTCTGCCAAAGCCGGCTTTTTAATGATTAGGCCCCTTTTTCCGCTTGTTAACCTAAAGTGCTTTTGCAGGCCGCGCCGACCATGAGCACACGAGTAGGCGCGTGGCCAGTCTCATTCGGAGCGGCCAGGTCACTCCCCGACAGCCCGACGCTGAATAGCTTTATTGCGGTTATCCAAATTTCTGATTGTAGGTCAGTTGGGGATATTATTTTTATAACCGCCGCTAGTTGGTTGGTGCACTAGCCTCCACGTCTCCTGAACCTCCGTCATCGTTTCTGGTTTCGGTACCAACTGTTACAAACTCCTCCCCTGCTCCTTTGATTACCATCGTCTCCGGCACCAACCGCCCGGCCTCCCGCGCCCGGCGCGTGGCCGACTACTATGCTACCATCCTCGCCGAGCTGGGGGCCGACTACCAGCTGCTGAACCTGGCCGAGCTGCCGACCGATTTCACCAGCACGGCCCTCTACGCCAACGCCGGCACCCACCCCGAATTCAACCGCCTGGCCGACCAGCTGGCCGCCAGCAGCCACTGGGTCATCATCACGCCCGAGTATAACGGCTCGTTCCCGGGCGTGCTCAAGGCATTTATTGATGGGCTGCCCTACCCGGGCGCATTCAAAAGCAAGAAAGCGGCGCTGGTGGGCCTGAGCAGCGGCGGCCAGGGCGGCTTGCTGGCCATGACGCACCTCACCGACATCCTGATGTACCTGGGCACGGCGGTGCTGCCCCAGCGCGTGCGCCTGCCCTTCATCAACCAGGACCTCGACCCGGAGCTGGGGCTGCGCCAGGAGCTGTCGCGGCAGCTTCTGCACGAGCAGGCCGCAGCCTTACTGGCGTTTTAAGTAGTCGAGCAAAAGTAATTCGGCATCGGCCCGGTCCGACCGCCCCAGGCGGTCTGACCGGTTGAAGCACCTCCGGTTTTGCGATGACGACAACCGGTCGGACCGCCTAGGGCGGTCGGACCGGGCCGGACGATGACCTGATTACTTCTGCTCGATTACTTAGATGATTTAGCTGGGGGAATAAACGCCCGTCATGCGGAGATTGTCGAAGCATGACGGGCAATGTTATCCGGGCGTCAGCTTCCCGCCACCACCTCCTGCTTTGCCAGTACTTGCCGAAACACCACCCGGAGGACGAAATACAGCACCGTCACTAGCGGCACCATGGCCACGGCCCACAGCAGCAGCGCGCCCAGCTCGGCCCGCCACAAGAGCTTGCCCACCGCTGCCCAGCCCTCGCGGCTGATAAGCTGGCGCAGGCTGGCAACGGTGAGGTGCGCCACTTTACCGCCCTGGCCCATGATAGTGGCCCCGGCGCGCAGGAACGGAATGAACAGCGCCAGCTGGAGAAACGTCATCAGGTGGGTGGCCAGCTGCATGGCGGCCACGTTCAGGCGCAGGCGCAGGGCCACGGCCGCGCTCAACACGGTTGTAATGCCGAAGGCCGGAACCAACCCGACAGCCACTCCCAGGCCTACGGTGAGGGCTAGTTTTTCGGGCGAGAGCCCGGCCTTGAGCAGGTCCAGTAGCGGGTTGAACACGCGGCGGCGCAGCCAGGAAGCGGGGGGGGGCGGCACGAGGGGGGGCGGGGGCAAGGGGGTCATAAGCGAGGGGATGGCGAAACCCGGAAAGCCCGGCAGGGGCCCGTATCTTCGCCGGGGACGGCCCGGGTGCTTCTGGCGTTGAGTGGGCCGCCGTCTTCCTGTTTGGTTTCCTGATGACAAAAGTACCTGCGCCCGCCGAGCTGCCCGGTCCCTGGTGGCGCGAACTGCCCATTTTATTGCACCGCGCCGGGCGCGAGCTGGGCCAGAACGACCCGTTGCGGCTGGGGGCGGCCACGGCCTTCTTCACCTCGTTTGCACTGCCGCCCATTCTCATCATCCTCATCGCGCTGCTCAGCTCGCTCTACCCGTCGTCGATGGTGCGGGTGCTGCTGCTGGGCAAGGTCAGCAACCTGGTGGGAGCCCCGGCCGCCGGCCTGGTGTCGCAGATTGTGATGAACGTGGCCGACCCCATGCGCAGCCGGCTGGTGACGGTGTGCGGGTTCATTTTCCTGCTGTTTGTGGCCACCACGCTGTTCACCATCATTCAGCACTCGCTCAATCAGCTCTGGCAAATTCGGCCCAAGCGCAACGCGGGCAAGGTATCGCAGGCCGTACACGAGCGGGTGCGCTCGGTGGGTATTCTGCTGGCTACGGCGGTGCTGTCGTTGCTGGCATTCGGGGCTGACACGGCCTTGGGCCTGTTTGCCGAAAGCATCCGCGACTTCGATGTCACTTTCGTTTATTTCATTGTGCGGGGGCTGAACGCCGTGATTGCCTGGCTCATTCTCGCTACCTGGTTCGGCGTTACGTTCCGCACGCTGAGCTTGGCCAAAGTGCCGTGGCGGGCCGTCACGCGCGGGGCGGCGCTCACGGCGCTGCTCATCAGCCTGGGCGAGGTAGTGCTGGGCCAGCTGCTGGTAGCCCGCGATTTGGGCCCGGTGTACGGGCCGGCCTCTAGCCTGGTGCTGGTGCTGCTGTTCGTGTTCTACTGCGCCATGATATTCTACTTTGGCGCGGCTTTCACGAAGGCCTATGCCCACCGCATTGGGTTGGATATTAAGCCGAAGAAAACGGCGGTGCGGTACCGGTTGGTTAATGTGGAAGAGTAACGCCTTTGGCTTAATGAGGAATGTAGGGGCGGGGGTTTGTTCCCGCCCGTCGTTGAACAGCAGGCGCGGGTATCCTTTAACGACGGGCGGGGGCAAGCCCCGCCCCTACATTCCAAATTCCTCATTCTTCATTAAGCCAAAGGCGTCACGCTCTTCGTCCGGCGTACCTTTGCTCCGTGCAAACTCCCGATACCTCCGCCGCCGGGGCCGCTGCCGAAGCGCCCAAAACCACCAAGCCCGACCTGCAATTCGCCGATTTTGGCCTCTCCCCCGCCCTGTTGGCTGGTGTGGCCGAACTGAACTTCACCCAGCCGACGCCCGTGCAGCAGCTGGTGCTGGCGCCCGCCCTCGAAGGGCAGGATGTGGCCGGCCAGGCCCCCACGGGCTCGGGCAAAACCGCTGCCTACGGTTTGGCCATTCTGCAGCAGGTGGATGTGACGTCGGCCACCATGCAGGCGCTGGTGCTGGTGCCCGCGCGCGAGTTGGTGATGCAGGTGCGCGACGCCCTGCGCGGCCTTGGCAAGCACATGGCCAACCTGCGCGTGGCCGGCTACTACGGCGGCCACGCCATGCGCGAAGAAGTGAAGGGCCTGCAGCAGATGCCGCACATTGTGGTGGCCACCCCCGGCCGCATGCTCGACCACCTCGAGCGCCGCACCATCGTGCCCAACCGCCTGAAGGTGCTGGTGCTGGACGAAGCCGACAAGCTGCTGGAACTGGGTTTTCAGGAGGAAATGGCCACCATCATCAGCCGCTTGCCGCAACGCCGGCAGACGCTGCTGTTCTCGGCCACCATGCCCGACAAGGTGCTGAACCTCGTGCGCGAGTACCTCACCCGCCCCCGGGTGATGAACGTGGGCGGCTCGAACGCCACCACGCTGCCCGAAAGCCTGGTGCTGCGCGGCCACGTCCTGAGCGCCGCCGACATGAAGCCGGCGGCCCTTTACCAACTGCTCAACTCGCCCGACGCGGGCAGCTCCCTGGTATTTGCCAACACCCGCGACCGCGTGGAGGAGCTGACGCGCTTTCTGCGCGGCCGGGGCATGGCCGCTGAAGCTTTGCACGGCAAAATGCTGCAGCCCGAGCGCGACAAGAGCATGATGAAGCTGCGCAACGGCTCGGCCACCGTGCTGGTAGCTACCGACGTGGCGGCCCGCGGCCTCGACGTGAGCGAGCTGGGCACCGTGGTGCAATTCGACCCACCCCACGATGCCGACACCTTCCAGCACCGGGCCGGCCGCACGGCCCGTGCCGGCGCCGTAGGTACTGCCCACCTGCTGGTAACCCCGCACGAGCAGCAGAAAATTCAGCAGTGGCCCTCCGCCCGCACCGTGGACTGGAAGGGCCTGCGCCCCGCCGCGCTGCCCGACGCCCTGCCCAAAGCCCCGCGCCCGAGCACGGTTACGCTGCACGTGTCGGCGGGCAAGAGTGAGAAAATCAGCCGGGGCGACCTGGCCGGAGCCTTCGTGAGCGTAGGCGGCATGGAGCGCGAGGCCGTGGGCCGCATCGAAGTATTCGACCACCACAGCTTCGTGGCCGTGCCCGAAAGCCAGGCCGAGGAGATATTAGCCCGCATGCAGGGCGCCAAGGTTAAAGGCAAGAAGGTGAAAGTGGCGCTGATTCGGTAGCAAAGTAAATCTGTCATCCTGAGCGCAGCGAAGGACCTTATCACGCCTCTGCCGGTTGCTGTACTGCAAGCCGTTCAGCAGTGATAAGGTCCTTCGCTGCGCTCAGGATGACAAAACGGAAACGTTCCCATGCGACTCCTTTTCATCTGCAGCCAGAACAAGTGGCGCAGCCTCACCGCCGAGCGGCTGTTTGATGAGCACGCGCACTACGAGGCGCGCTCGGCCGGCACCGAGCCGGGAGCCCGGGTGCGCGTGGATGCCGGCCACCTGGGCTGGGCCGAAGTCATCTTCGTGATGGAGCGCCGCCACGCCGACCGGCTGCGGGAAAAGTTCGCCGATGAGCTGCGCGGCAAAACCCTCGTTACGTTGCGCATTCCAGACAAGTACCCCTTTGGCGATGAACGACTAATTGCCTTGCTGCGCGAGAAGCTGGTGGCACATTTGCCCTTACTTTAGGGGCGAATTTCTACCCCATTCCATTTATGAAGCTTCGGCTCCTTTTTGCGCTGCCGGCTTTGCTACTGGTCACGCCGCTCTCCCACGCTCAAACCTTTGAGCCCGGCCTGCTGGTGCGTGCCAATGGCGACACGCTGCGCGGCGAGATTGAAAATGGCTTTTGGGTGGACGCCCCGGAGTTTATTCGGTACCGAGCCACGCCGGCTAGCCCTAGCCAGCTGCTTCAGCCCCGGCAGCTGCGCGCCGTGAGCTTCACCAATGGGCGCTACTTCCGCTACGAGGCACTGCCCATCAACCACGCCGCCGAAGTGCAATTGAGCCGGCTACCCCACGGCTACACCACCGATGTCCGCACCGATTCGCTGCTGGCCGAAGTGCTGTTGGAAGGCCCGGCCGGGCTGCTGCGCACAACTTACCAGGGCATCGCTCACTACCTCATTCGCCGTTCGGGCCAGCCCTATTTGGAGCTTAGCGAGCAGAAATATTTGCGTGAAACGACTACTGGCAGACGGGAAGTAGCGAATGGCAATAATTATCAGGGCCAGCTAGAGCTGTATTTTGGCGACTGCCCAGCGGCCCGTACGGCAGCAGCAGCGGCTCCCTTCACGGTGCAGGGATTGGCAGCAGTGGTGCAGGCCTACAACCAGGCGTGCGCGCCAACGGCACCGCCGGCGCGCAGCTGGCTGGCCCAGGCCATACCCCGGCGGCGCCTGGCGCTTCAGGGCGGGCTGGTGGCGGGGCTGCGTTACAGTTCTTTCCGGAACGGCTACGAGAGCCTGCCCGAAACGCTGCCCTGCACCGACTGCCAGCCCCGGCCATTTGCCGGGCTCTATGCCGACCTATTGCACCCGGGCCGCACCAGGGCACTTTACGGCGAGCTGAGCCTGAGCAGGTTTAGCAACCAGAGCTACGAGTATTACCGGCTAAATTCTTCCGTTTCCTATTATGTCGTCGATTATCGGGCCTGGCTGTTCTCGGCCCGCCTGGGGCTGCGGTTTTTCTTCCCGCTGCCGCACGAGCGCCAATGGCTGCTGAGCCTGGCCTACGAGTTAAACAAGTCCTTTGCTCCTACAATTACGTCTAGCACCGGGGGGCCAGTGGCCTTAACCAACGACCAGCTCGGCTACGGGTTTCCCTCGCTCCTGCCCAGCCTGGGCCTGGGCTGGCGGGCCCAGCGGTGCACATTGAGCCTGGATGGACAGCTTTACACCAACCGCAACAGCGAAGGCGCGTTCTCAGGCATCATCGGCACCAACTTCGTCGCGCGGGCGGGCATCGCCTACCGCCTGGGCCGCAACCCTGACAGTGCCACTCACTAGCCCAACCCCGCCCGCTGGCCGGTACTAAATACCGGCCCAAGCCCTACATCCTGCCTCTGGCCGCGCTGGTGGCCATGTTGCCTGCCATTTCACTACGCCCTGCTCACCCAGGCCTTCCACCAGAACCCCCAAAGCGTTTCCCAGGCTGGCCTACCACCCCGCACCAGTGGCTGAAGACGCTACAGCAGCCGCCGCAAATTTGGCCGCAACTCGCCCTGCCCCTGCGGCAACGGACGCAAATACAAGGAGTCCCAAGTAGGACGCAGCCTTTGCTGCGTCGCCGCTGCACGACCCTTTAGCCGCGCGATTACAGGCCGGCGCCGTGTGAAGTCACGTAGCACGCTCTTCGACGCAGCTAAGGCTGCGTCCTACTCGCGACAATCCCAGCAAACCCTATTTCTTTGCTCCATGAAAACGCACTTTCTCCCGCTGGTAGCCGCTGCCGTACTTAACGCCTGCGCCTCCACCGCGCAAACGCCGGTGGTGAAGTCTCCCGCCAAGCCCACGACGGCGGAAACCCCACCGCCCCCACCCGCGCAGCCCGCGCACATCGACTACGGCGCCATTGCCGACGAATTTCTGCGCGACTACAACGCCCAGTACGTGCAGCTGTACACGGCCTCGAGCGAGGCGGAGTGGCGTTCGAACACGCGCATTGTGCCCGGCGACACGGCCAATGCCGGAGCCACCACCCGCGCCAACCAGCGCATGGCTGCCTTCACGGGCAGCGCCAGCAACATCCAGCAGCTGCGCGACCTGCTCAAGCACCGCGACGAGTTGAACGGGCTGCAAATCAAACAGCTCGAAACTGCTCTCTACAACGCCGCCAACAACCCCCAGACGGTGGCCGACGTGGTGAAGGCCCGCATCAAAGCCGAAGCCGCTCAGACCGAAAAGCTGTACGGGTTCGATTATAAGTACGCCGGCAAGTCGGTGACGACCAACGACCTCGACGAGCTGCTGCGCAAGGAAACCAACCCCGCCAAGCGCCAGCAGATATGGGAGGCCAGCAAAACCATCGGCCCCACGCTCAAACCCGGTTTGCTGAACCTGCGCGACCTGCGCAACCAGACCGTGCAGGCCCTGGGCTACCCCGACTATTTCACCTACCAGGCCAGCGACTACGGCCTGACCCGGGACGAAATGATGGCGCTGGTGCGCAAAATCAACACCGAGCTGCGGCCCCTCTACCGCGAGCTGCACACCTACGCCCGCTACGAGCTGGCCAAAAAATACGGCGTGAAGCAGGTGCCCGACTACCTGCCGGCGCACTGGCTGCCCAACCGCTGGGGCCAGGACTGGGGCTCGATGGTGGACGTGAAAGGCCTGAACCTGGATGCGGTGCTGGCCAAAAAAGGGGCCGAGTGGCAGGTGAAGCAGGGCGAGCGGTTCTACCAGAGCCTGGGCTTTTCGCCGCTGCCGGCCTCGTTCTGGGATAAAAGCAGCCTCTACCCGCTGCCCAAAAACGCCACCTACAAGAAGAACAACCACGCTTCGGCCTGGCACATCGACCTGAACAACGACCTGCGCAGCCTCATGAGCGTGGAGGCCAACACCGAGTGGTACGAAACCGCCCACCACGAGCTTGGCCACATCTTCTACTACCAGAGCTACACGAACCCCGACGTGCCGCCGCTGCTGCGCCAGGGAGCCAACCGCGCCTACCACGAGGCCATCGGCTCGATGATGGGCCTGGCCGCCAAGCAGAAGCCCTTTCTGGCCGGCCTCGGTCTGATTGACCCCAAGGTGCAGACCGACCAGACCCAGCAGCTTCTCAAAGAAGCCCTGAGCTACGTTACCTTCATTCCCTTCGCCTCGGGGGTGGTGAGCGAGTGGGAAAACAGCTTTTATGCTGACAAGCTGCCCGCCGACCAGCTGAACGCCAAATGGTGGGCACTGTGCAAGCAATACCAGGGCATGGTGCCGCCCACCACGCGCGGCGAAAACTACCTCGACCCGGCCACCAAAACCCACATCAACGACGACCCCGCCCAGTATTACGACTACGCCCTGAGCTACGTCATCCTGTTTCAACTGCACGACCACATCGCCCGCAAAATCCTCAAGCAGGACCCGCACGCCACCAACTACTATGGCCACAAGGAAGTGGGCGACTTCCTGCGCGACATTATGCGCCCCGGCGCCAGCCGCGACTGGCGCCAGGTGCTGAAGGAGAAAACCGGCGAAGACCTCTCGGCCCGCGCCATGGTCGCCTACTTCCAGCCCCTGATGGCCTACCTGCAACAGCAGAACAAGGGCCGAAAATACACGATGTAACGTTGAGAATCTTATCGAAACCACAGTATTTGTGGTTGTTGGCTGCATTGACTTTCGTAGCCGACCAAATATGGCGCTTAACCCTCCCTAATGTCAGTATCCAACAACCCATATTTTGGCTAGACACTGTGTCAACAGGTTGTCTTACTGTATTTTTGGCTGGGTTGATTACGGCCCTAATTTGCCTTTTTCCTTTCCAACGTCTGACTTATTTTGAGCGGGTAGCACAAATTTTTCCATTGTTAGTATTGGTAGTTAGCTTGATTTTCCTCTTCTCTAACCACCTGACATAAAACGGACTGGCATCTAAAGAGGGTAATGCGACCCTCTTTAGATGCCAGTCCGTTTTTGCCTTTACTACTGTAGGCTTTGCTGCAGCACCCAATCGCGCACCGCGTCGAGCATGGCTGCCGACACTACCGGGTCCACGGAGCCATCGGCGTTGGGGAGGAGCTCGGCGGCGGGCGTCTGAAACCAGTGCTGCACGCCGGGCAGGCGACGCACCATCACGCGCTTGTTGGCTTTGAGGCCTTTTTCGAGGGCAGTGAGGTTGGTGGCGGCGTTCACTTCGGCGTCGTCGGTGCCATTCAGCAGCAACACCGGGCACTGCACTTTGGCCAATGCCGCCTGGGGGTCAAAGGTCAGGTAGTAGCGGGCCCAGGGTGTGGTCAGGTCCTCGACGCGGCTGCGCGTAAGGGCAGCCTCCTGCGCTGGGTAGCGCTGCCGCAGCATGTTGGTCACAATGGCCTGGGCCTGCTCGCGATTCGCCGTCTGGCGCACAATCTCAAACATGGCCCGCCGAAACTTAAGCGTAGCCTCGGCCTGCTTGCGCTCAGCGCTGCGCAGCTTCAGCGTTTGCTGGGCCACGTAGGTATCAATTTGGGCTGAGTTCGAGCCGCTGGCACGCAGCTCTTTGGCCTTGGCCGCAACATCGGCCAGCGCCTGGCGGCGCGCCGCCCCGGCACGGGCCGTATCGGCGGCTGTAGCCGGCTCGGCCTGGGCCGCCAGCAGCTCAAGCCCGCTAACTCCGGCCGCTGCCAGGCCCACCACAAAGCTGGGCGGCAACGGCTGTGCCGCGGCCAGCAGCGCCACGTTGCCGCCCTCGCCGTGGCCGATGAAACCCGTGCGGGCCGGGTCGATGCTGGGCCGCACACGCAGGAAGCTGAGGGCCGCCTGGGCATCGCGAACCAGGTCGGCGGTGGTGGCGAGGCGGTTGTCGCCGCCGCTTTGGCCCACACCGCGGTCATCCAGCCGGAGCACAGCAATGCCCTGGCGGGCCAGGTTGCTGGCGATGTCGGCAAACAGCCGGCAGGTGCCCTGGCGGGCGTCGCGGTCCTGTGGGCCCATGTCGGACAGTAGCACCGCAGCCGGAAACGGCCCGGGCCCATCCGGAATACTGAGCGTGCCCGCCAATTCTACGTTTCCGGCCGGGCTGGTCAGCTTCACCGCTTCGATGTGGTAGGTAGTAGCCGCAACAACTGCGGCGGCTGTACCGGATGGCTGCACCACGACACGGCGCAGCACCAGTGGCACGCGCAAGCCGGGCTGGGCCCAGGTGCCGCGCAGTTCCTGGCCACTTGCGGCCCGCACGCAGGCGTAGCGGCAGCTGGCCTTGGCCGCAAAAAAGATAACCGAGTCGCCTTTCAACGTCACCGACACAGGCAGCCGGCTCATGCGGCGGGCGGGCAAATCGAGGGTAGCGGCCAGCTTATCGGCCGCTGGCTGCTGCACCGTGAAGGCAACTGGCAAGCTACCGCCGGGGATTGGCAATGGTCCTTGCCACAAACCGGCGAGGCCAGGAGCATTGGTAGCCACTGCCGGGGCGGGGGTTTGGGCCACCACAGCTCGGGGCACTGCGCTGGCACTGGAAACAGCCAGCAAAGCCAGCAAACGGAGATATTTCATGAGGATGCAGTACCGCTGCCCCATAGCGGGACGCCGACAAATGCGGAAGCCCGGTGCAGGGCTAACGGTCAGAATGAGAGAATAAGGAGAGGTGGCAACACCCCACCACTAGGGCAGCAGCACCCGGTCGATGACGTGCACCACGCCGTTGGTGCACTGCACGTCGGGAATGCCCATGTTGGCCGGAGTAGAAATACTCTTCGATTTCACCGTGAGCACCCCGTTGCTGAACGCGCCCAGCTGCAAACTCCCGCCGCCAAAGGTGGTCACGCTGGTACCATCGGGTAACTCCGGCGTGAACTTGTTGCCCAGGTTGCCGGCCAGCACGTGGTTGGCCAGAATACCCGTAAGGGCCGTTACCTGCGCCGGCGTCATGTTGTTGATGGCGTCGACGCTGGCAATGCCGGCATCGCGGAAAGCCTGGTCGGTGGGCGCAAACACGGTGTACGGGCCGGGCTGCGACAGCAACCCTTCCAGCTTGCACTTCAGCACCGCCGCCACCAGCAGCGTCAGCTCGGGCTTGGTAAATACCTGGGCCGACTGCAGGGCCACCGCCGATTGCACCACGTTGCCACCGGTGGCAATCAGCACCTTATCAATGGGGTGCACCAAGCCATTAGCCGCCTTTACATCGGTGCCCAGAATCTTCGAGCCGTTCACGTATTTGCTGCCATCGGCGCGGGTGATGATGCGACGCGTAGGCCCGAGCAGCGAACTTGAGGTATTGCCAGCCGTGAGACTGCTGCCCGCCAAGGAGCCACTGTACACGTGGTAGAGCAGGGTGTTGGTAAGAAAACCGGGCTGCAGGGCCGTCAGGTCGACGGCTTCGCGAATGCCTAAGCGGTTGAATGCGGAATTGGTGGGGGCAAACACCGTGTAATTGCCCTGCGCATCGTTGGGATTTTTGTTGCCCAGCGTGATAGCCACCCCGCCGCGAATGGCGGCGTCTTCGAGCAGCTGAAAATCGGGGTTGGTAACGGCAATGTTGGTAATAGACGGGTCGATGTCTTTATTTTTTGCGCAGCCACTGCCGGCCAGCGCCAAGCCTAGTATTACGACACTGGTTTTAAAGGGGGTAATAATTTTCATCGGGTAAAAAGAAGTGTTGGTCGAAGGTATACAGTTGTTGAATTCAATTCACTGATTATAAACGGCTTTGTTTAATCTTCGGATTGCGCTAAGCTAAATCCAAATCTTCAGACTGCGCCGTAAGTTGCGCATTCAGTCCGATTTCGAAACTCTTTTGAATAGTTCCTAAACCCAATTACTCACCTTCCTGTTTTAGTTTTTTATTCCTCTGTTAAACATTATATGAAACAATTTTCCACGCTGATTCTAAGTGCTTTGCTTGTGGCCGGCATTTCTCCGGCGCTCCGCGCGCAAAGCCTCGTCAGTGGCTTCATGGCGGGCAAAGGCCACGGCTCGGTGGTCGTTTCGGGCACCTCCGAACGTTATACCAGCGCCTACCTGGCCCCCGATAAAGTGAGTGGCGTGCCTGTATTTCAAGAAGTACGCGTCAATTCCGTCAATCTATACGCCACCTACGGCATCACCGATAAAATCGACTTCATCGCGAGCCTGCCCTATATCCAGTCGAAGGGCCAGGCATTTGGCACCACCATCGGCGACCTCAATACCTTGTACCCGGCCCAGGGCTTCGCCAATACCCGCCAGGGCGTGCAGGACCTAACAGGCGTGCTCAAGTTCAAGTCGTTTTCCCGCGAAATCGGCAGCAGCATCCTCGACCTGTTGGGCGTGGTCAGCGTGAGCACCCCGGTGGGCAACTACCAAACCAACACCGGCCTGGGCTACATCATTGCCATTGGCAACCGGGCCACGAAAACCACGGCCCTTGGGGTGGTTCACCTCAAAACGGTTTCTGGGGTGTTTGCAACCGGCCAGTTAGGCTACAGCCTGCGCACCGGCGACGTGCCCAATGCGTTAGTAGCTGAAGGAAAAATCGGGTACGCTGGCCCCAAAAACTACTTCGAAGGTTCCGTTTCAGTGCAAGAGTCAAACGGCGGGACCGACATCACCGAAGCCGGTTTCGATGGCACCTTCACCGCCACCCGTGTGAACTACGTGCGCCTCGGAGCCAGCGGCTACCGCCCCATCACCAACGGTTTTGGCCTCACGCTGGGCATCAGCACCTACGTGGCAGGCCGCAACATCGGCAAGTCGACGGGCGGCTCGGCGGGTATTACCTACAACTTCTAACATCTAAAGTCCCCACGCAAAAGCCCCAGGCTGCAAGCATAGTCCCGAAATACGGACTGTGTACTTGCAGCCTGGGGCTTTTGCGTGGTGCCCTGAATTTTAATAGTTGGCTTCCGACGATGGCAGGTCAATCAGGATGAACTGGGCATCGGTAGAGGCGCGAATTTGCACCACGTCGTCGTCGGTCATGCGGGCCTGGTCGTTGGGGCCCAGCTCGGTGCCATTCACGAAGATGGTGCCTTCCTTCACGTAGATGAAGGTGAGGCGGATGGGAAAAGTCTTGAACTCAATTTCTTTATCAGCACTCAGGTTCGACCAGTACACGGTGCTGTTCGAGTTCATGTATACTACGTCTTCGAGCACCTTCTGGCCGGTTACCAGCGGCACCAGCTCGTTCTTGTTGCCGGTGAGGAAACCCAGGTCCTTCTGCTCGTAGCTGGGGGCCAGGCCACGCTGCCCGGGCAAAAACCAGAGTTGATAAAGATGCAGGGGCTTGTCCTGGCGGTTGAACTCGGAGTGGGCCAGGCCGGTGCCGGCCGTCATGCGCTGCACTTCGCCGGCTTTAATGGTCGTTTTGTTGCCCATCGTGTCCTGATGCGTGATTTCCCCGTCGAGCACCAGCGTCACAATCTCCATTTCAGAGTGCGGATGCTGCGGAAAACCCGACTGCGCCGCCACACTATCGTCGTTGAACACGCGCAACGGGCCGAAGTGCATGTTGTTACGGTCGAAATAATCGGCAAACGAAAACAGGAAATAGCTACTCAGCCAGGCGGCGGGAGCAGCGTGGTGGCGGTCGGCGGAGGAGATGTACTTGAGCATCAGAAAGGCGTTAGCGTGATAGTGAGACGCGCGCAAAGGCGGCGAACTCCATACGCAGCCGGCCGGCCGGGGTTGGCCTCAACAACCAGACGCAATAAAGCCCTGCCGTAGCAACGGCAGGGCTTTTCGAGGGTACAAGCGAAGCGGGGCATGTTCGGACACCCAGCCATTCGGGCCACTGACTTGAAAACCCGGGGTACTTCGCCTTACGCTCTTTTGAGCAGGGCCACCTGCTGCTGCAAATCGAGCACAAGGCTGGCTACGCGCTCCAACGAAAGCTCGGCAATGGGGAACGTGCTGCTGATGTAGCTTTTGGCTTCCCATATTTCGAGCACATCATCGGCCTGCACATCGTAGGGCGAAAAGTGCGGGTTGTCGGAGTGCAGCACGAACATCGAACCCGAGCGCAGCTTGTTGTACACCCGCTTGAACACGATGCCATCGCGCGAGCTCACCACAATGCACGGCGTACTGTCCTTAATGCTGGACCAATCCTCGACGTAGCGGCCCACGATGACCGTGCCGCTGGCAATGGGCAGCATGGAGTCACCGGCAATTTCGAAGGCGCGGTACGTGCCCGTATTCGAGAGCATGGGCAGGCGGAACTTGGGCAGCACCTCCAGATACTCGCGGTCGGCGTAGCCGTTGAGGTAGCCGGCAGCGGCTTTCTGAGGCACCAGCTCGATGTTCTCGTTCTGGTCTCTATCGACGGTGAAGGCCAGCACGCGGAGCTTGCCGCCGGCAGGCGTGGGCGGCTCGGGGTTATCGTCGGCATCGGCAGCCAGCGCGTTGGGGTCGGGCGCGGGCAGCGAGCCAATAATCTTGGTGTTTTTCTTCTTGCTGAAGTCGGTGGTAACGAGTTGGTCGAGCGTGATGCCGAACAGGCGGGCCATGTTCACGAGAGTGGCAATGCGGGGCTCGGCGCGGCCTTCTTCGTAGGCTCCCACCAGCGAGCGTTTGATGCCGAGTTTTTCGGCCATCTGGGCCTGGGTGAGGGCGAGCTCACGCCGGCAAAATTTCAGGTTCGTATTAATCATGGGGAGGGGCAGCAGCCGGGAATAGCGTTCCATTCAACGCAGATTCGGCTGGTGAAGTTAGCAACGCAAGTGCGAAGTTACTAATTCACTTAGCTAATAATTTTCTGCCCACCACTTTAGCGTTGCGCCACTCGTTTTTCAATCCACCATTCGTCGTTCTGCCAGTAGGTATCCCAGCCCACGCGGGCATAGCGAGGGTTGAGGTGGAGGTCGCGGTCGCCAATTCGGAAGCGGGTCAGAATCTGATGAGCAGCCGCCATTCCCTGCTTCCAGACGGCGGGTACGGGGTCGCCGTCGGCCCCGTCGCGCCACTGGCCATCGAAAAGTAACCCGCCATTGCGGGTGAGTGCGTTAGCCGTGTAGGGAACCAAAGCGGCCCGGCCGCTGCTGCCCACCCGGAAATCGACTGCCAGCTGCCCATCGAAGCGCCCGCCCAGGCCGTGGGTGCTGGTGGCTTGCAGGGCAAAGCTGCCTGTGGCGCAGTAAATGGGCTTAGCCATATTGCTGGCACCATCCTCTCCCGCCGAGGTGGCCGGCAGGAGCTGCACCTGCTGTACCTCAATACTGCCCCGAAACGGTGTGATGTCGCCGTAACAGCGGAACTTGCCGGCCACGATGTAGCGGCCGGGGCTTTTGGCATCGGGCTGCACACTGAGAAACACGAATTCCAGCCGCCGCCCATCGTACCCTAAAACACCGTTCAACACGTCCTCGGAGCCGCTTCGGGCCTGGTGTTGCCACAGCCGGCCCAGGCTGGCGCGAGCCAGCAGCGCCGTGCGGTCCGCGTTGGAGAGTACCGTGCCGGGCGCAGCCAGAGGCGCGGCAGTGGTGTGGCCAGGGCCGGCAACAGCGGGCCAGTACAAAGGCTTGGCGGCACCAAGCAGCAGCGCAGGAGCCGCCAGCAGCAGGAAGTAACGCATGAGAACAGCGAAAAAATCAGGTGAGCAAGGGCTGGCTATATTGCCAGATGGCGCTTCGGGGTTTTCAACGATTAGCTGTACCGTTTAGTGTTTTGCGGGCTGGTGGGGGAAATAATATTGCTCAAAGAAGGCCGGTATCACGTCGTGGGGTCTTTGCCCACCACTCCTCATTTTCCCAGTATTTGTTCCAACCCAGCCGGGCGTACTTAGGGTTAACCTCGGGGCTTCGTTCGCCCACGTTGAAGTCCGCGAGCACGTTCTGCCGGCTGTTATAGAAGTAGATATCCTCGACCCAAACCACGGGATAGCTGCGGTGCGTCTTCGAATTGGTCCAAGTGCCTTCGTACTTGAGGCCGCCACCCTCCGAAGACATTACTTCTGTCTGGTAATCGAACTCCAGCCCCCGCTCATTGTCCACCCTCCAAGCAATACTGACTTTGCCCCGGAATACGCCCGCTCCCCGACGAGTAGAATCTTCATACAGGGCAAAGCCTCCTTCGGTCAGATTTACCAGTGGAGGGTCTTTTTGCGCAGCACTATATTTCCTGTAACGCGCCAACCGTTCCGCGGAGAACCGCGGTGCCTGGCCGAAGTGGCTCACCGTAAAGGTACCTTCGAACGGTGTCACCACTCCTTTGTACCGGTCCTGGCCCTGCAGGTGGTACACGTTGGGGTTGGTGATGTCGCGCTGCACGTGGGTAAAGACAAAATCGATGCGGCGGTGCTCGGGGCCAAAGAAGCCGTTCTGGGAGTGGTCCTCGTCGCCTTTCACGGTTTGCAGCAGCGGGGTCAGGTCGTGTTTCCGCACCAGCGCTTGGAGCGCCGGCGGAAGGGTTTCGAGGGGCGCCACCTCACTTACCGACGCGGTCGCTTTGGCAGGCGTAGTGGCGGCAGCACGGCCGACCACCAAGGCTGGCCGGGAAGCCGCCTCCTGGGCTGCTTGGGGATGCGCCTGGGGTTGGCAGGCAATGGTCAGCAGGCTGGTCGCGGTGATAAGCAGGGCTTTCATGGCAAAAAGGAAGGAATAGGAAACAGAAACGATTGTTACTTAAAAGCTTAAGCCAGATATGGGCGATTTGGCCCACCATTCGTGGCTATCCAAAACTCATTCCAGCCAAGCCGGGCCAGCACGTATCAGAGGAGCGGTGGCTTGGCCGAATCGTGCCACCATTCCTCGTTGGCCCACAACTCGTTCCAGCCCAATTTAGCGTATTTCGGGTTGATTTCATCGCCCCGGTCGCCAATAGCAAAATCCTGAAAAACATCCGGCGCGGCCATTACCGCCGAAGCCGCTACGACGAAGCTTTTAACCTGCCCAGTTGTAATGTTGCGCCGCTTGCCCCGCAGCAGTACCCCACCGCCCCGGGTCGGGTTGGTATCGTCGACGCCATCGACTAGGCTGGTGACATAGCCAAAATGATGGTCGGCAGTCACGTAAAAGTCCAGCACTGCTTCGCCTTCAAAAAGGCCGCTGTTTTCCTGTTTCTCCTCGCGCAGCTGCAGCTGGGCCTTGGCCGTGTAGGTCTGCACCGAGCCCGGGGCAGTACCGAGGTCGCCTTCCATCATCTGCTGGAAAGCAGAATCGGGTAGAATTGCTATTGCCCGCATAGTGAGAGTGCCGGTGAAGGGGCGAATGTTTTTGCGGTAGCGGCATTTGCCGCGCACGTGGAAGAGCTCGGGGTGCTGGGCATCGCGCCTCACCTCGTTGAAGACAAATGCGAAACGGTAGTGGTCGGGCCCGAAAAAGCCCTCCAGTGTGGGGTCGTCCTTGCGTTCGTCGGTATTGCCCTGCCACAGCGTGGCCAAGTTGTGCTGGCGCACCAGCGCGCGCATGGGCGCATCCAGTGTGTCGGCGGCCGCGAATAGCGAAGGCAGCGGCTGGTTCAGTGGGTGCTGTGCAGCCTTAGTTGCTAGTTTTGCAACTACCGCTTTGGGCGTTTGGTGCTGGCAGGCCGCGCTCGTCAGGGCCACCGCGAGTAGTACAATCAGCTTTTTCATGAGGCAGGAATGAGGGGCAATTTTCAAAAGGCAAGCGCACGGATGCAGCTCTATAGGCTCATGGCAGGCTTGGTTGGTTTGGCCCACCATTCGTTATTTTCATACAATTCGTTCCAGCCGTACTTGGCCAGTTCGGGGTAGATGGTATCGCCCCGCGACCCTAATCCCATTTTTTCCAAGGTTTCGGGTATTATCACACTAAAGTCGCTGGACCAGGAAGCCGCCTTGATTTGGCCTGTTTTGTTGTCGCGCCACACCCCCTGAAACAAGAGGCCGCTCCCCTTGCTTGGGTTTGTCATGCCACCTTCCATCAACGGCTCAGACCAGGCCAGCACGGCCTTGCCGCTAGCGGTGAGAAAGAAGTCCAGCATCACCTTGCCGGAATAGACCCCGGCGCCTTTCGTAGTCGGGTCCTCCGTAATGGTATAGTCACCGATAACCGAATAGCCCCGCGAAGGCTGGCCTGTTTCCGGGCGCGCCAGGTCCGTGGTATCGGGCAGGCTGGTGAGCTGCTTAAAGGTACAGGTGCCGGTGAAGGGTGTTATTACTTTTTTGTAGCGGTTCTTTCCCCAGATATGGTAAACATCGGGATGCTGCTCGTCGCGCACCACCTTGGTAAAGAAGAAGGAAACGCGGTAGTTGGCAGGGCCGTAGAAGCCTTCCATTGCCCCCCTCTTTGTTCCTGGTTCCGCCGATGAGTCGGAGAGTGCCGCTGTCAAATCGACAGTCTGCAACAACGCCAGCTTGCCCGGCAAAGCCTGCACGGCAACTGCGTGCCTACCTGCGCCTGCCGTTGCTGCGGCGGGCGTCCCCTGCTCAGGTTTGGCAGAAGCATTATGCGACGTGGATGGCGGGTTACAAGCCGAACAGGCCAGGGCAAGCGCAAGAAAGGAAAGCGGTGGTTTCATGACGCAAACTTACCAACTAGGCTTCTAGCTCATCCCATAATTACATATATCCTAGCTAAGATTTATATGCGCGGGTTGACCGAAATGGGTGGCCCGCGCTACTAGGGCAGCACTCGGTTGGGGTAGCTATTGGCAAGAAGGGGAGTCTGGGAAGAAAACCACCATTCATCCTGGTTATAGTAGTCGTCCCAGCCATACTTTTTGTATTTGGGGTTGATGATGGCCACGCGCCCGCCGATGTCAAAATCCCCGAGTATTTCCTGGCCCACCGGGGGAAACTCGGAAGCCCACACCACGCGCTGCGTCTGCGTGGCGTGGGCATCGGTCCGGGTGCCTTCAAAAGCAAATTGCCGGGAGCGCATGCGCGCCGCGCCTTCGTCGCCGGCCAGGGACACCGTGTTGCCATAGGTTTCAAAATCAACCGCCGCAAGGCCTTGCATGGCCCCGGTGGGCTGCGACTTGTCATCGTACAGCTGAAACCGAAAAGGCCCCGTCGCGATGTAGATGCCGTTGGGCTTGTCGAAGGCATGGCGGGCTTGAGTGAGCTGCAGGCTGCCTTTTAGCAAATTGACCTTTCCGAATACCCGGGTCAGCCCCTCGACGTGGAAGAGGCCAGCTTGCTTGGCATCCTGCTTCACCCAGGTGAACGCCACCTCCAGCCGCTGCGGCTGCAAGCCGAAGAACCCATTTTGCGCGGCACAACCCGGTTCCTTACAGATTTGAAGCAGCTGCGACAAGTCATGATGCCGGAACAACGTATCGCGCTGCGACGCGGCCAGGGTATCGGCGAATTGCATCAGCCGGTAGCTTTCCTTTGGGAACAGGCGGCTATCACGCAGGGTAAGCTGCCGGTTTTCCCTGCTTTTTTGCCGGGCTTTGGCAAACGCCAGTGCCAAGCCACCCAGCCCAAGCAGGACGACCACGACAAAGCCAACTTTGGTGATGGTGCGTGCTGCGTTGTTCATGCCGATGCTTTATTAAGAAGGTTTCCAGAATATTCGCGCAGAAAATACCGCCCCAAGCCCACGCCTAGCAAGATTTCGAGCAGCACCAAGTTGCCGACCCACGAAAGCCACGTCACGGTCAGGTAGGTTTCAATGGGCTTGGTGTCGAGCACGTAGTACATGAAGTAGCTTTCGCCGCGCAGGGCCAGGGCAGCCAGCGTTACGGCGTAGGAGCGCAGCATCCAGTCGACGTGCAGGGACCACTGGCGCTGGCGGGCCGCCTGGTAGGCGCGCCAGGTGCACAGCCACCACACCACGCACTGCAGCGTGAAGCCGACTTGCGCGGCCAACCCGCCATTGGCAAAGCGCGCCAGAACGAGGCCCGACGGGGCCGCCAACGCCAGAATGCCGATGATGTAGAACTTGCCCAACTGCCGGTGCAGCACCGGCCCGCGCCGCGCCACCCACGGCAGAAACTGCAACAGCCCGGCTACCAGTACCAGCAGACTGGTGGTGATGTGCACGTAGAAACCCAACCGAAAAAGCGGGTTGTCGTTGGTTTCGTCGCTCTTGGTGGTGAGAAAGTGGATGCCCTTCTCAAAGGTGTAATAGGGCAGCGTTTTAGTGAGCATCAACCCCGCAAAGGCAGCAATGAGCAGAGCCGATAGTAGTAGAACGAACTTACGCAGCATGGCTTTCGTGAACAGAAGCATTTATAGCCAATGATACTTCTATCTTGCGGGAAACTCCCTTTTCCTTTCCAGATGTTTACACCCCGTGCGTTGAAAATTGCGGCTATTGTGGCAATGATACTGTCTGCCGTTGGCCTTTTACTCAGCTTGCTGCTGATTGGCAAATCAGGCACCTTCATCATGGGCCTTTTTTCGTGGGGCTTGTTGCTCTGGGCCAGCTACATTGGGTTTCAGCTTTCTTCCTACAAGCTGTATGAAGACGAATATAAAAAAATTGCCTACCGCATCTACGCCATTATAGCCGCCTTTATTGCGTTTCTATGCTTCGGCCTTATTACCGGGTTGGTCTTGGCAGTGGTACTGCTCAGCAGCCTGTGGGGGCTCAAAAAGAATTACGACGAGTGGACGAACAGCCAACCTGCAGAAGGTTCTGAAATAGACGCGCTATAGGTTCACCCGGCAACCTACTGCCCACGCAACCGCTTGTGGTAGAGCGCAGCCATGCGCAGCTGGAAGTAGTCGTACTTCTCGCGCAGGTGGTCGAATAGGTCGCGCAGCGTGGGGTCGCCCCCGAGCTGAGCGCGGGCGGTGAAGACTTCGGCCAACTCCGCGTCGCTCACGAAGTCGTGGATGCGCAGCTCGCGGCCCTTGGCGTAGGCGTTGTAGAGATGCGTTTTCACGGTGCTCAGGGCCAGGCCGCGGCGCTCGGAAATGTCCTCGGGCGTGAGGCCCATCTGATGGAACTGGATGGTGGCATCCTCCGAGTCAGTCACCGTTTTGTCGGCTTTTTCAGTCTTCTCCGCCTTGTTGAGCGGCGACAGGCGCGGCCGCGGCTCGCTGAACATGTTGTCCGAATCGGAGGGAACAGCCCCGCCCCCTTCTTCCAGAATAAGCCTGATGAAGGCTTCGCCGTAGGTTTCGAACTTCTTCATGCCCACACCCGACACGCCCAGCATGCCCACGCGGTTCACGGGGCGCTCGGCGGCCATTTCCTGCAGCGTGGCATCGGAGAACACCACGTAAGGCGGCACGCCCTGCTCGTCGGCAATGGACTTGCGCAGCTTGCGCAGCTTGTCGAACAGCTGCGCTTCGGGCGTGCCAATGGCGGCGGCGGCAGTGGCGTTGGCAGCTTTCTTGCCGGCGCGGGTGGGCTTCTCGGCTTTCTCGGTGGGCTGGAATTTCTTGAGCGGCAGCGGCAGCTCGCCTTTCAGCACCTGATGGCCGCGCTCGGTGATTTTCAGGGCGTAGCCTTCCTCGTAGGCGATGTAGAACAGGCCGTCGTTCAGCATCTGGTGGATGTAGCTGTACCAGTCGAGGTAGGGCAGGTCGCGGCCCGCGCCGTAGGTTTTTATCTGGTCGTAGCCGCCCTGCAGCACGGCCTGGTTGCGCATGCCCCGCAGAATGTCAATCAGCAGGTTGATGGCTACTTTCTCGCGACTGCGGAACACCGCCGATAGGGCCTTCTGGGCAATGAGGGTGCCATCGAACGTGGTGGGCGGGTTGCGGCAGATGTCGCAGTTGCCGCAGTCCTGGGGCAGGGTTTCGGAGAAGTAGTTGAGCAGGATTTTGCGGCGGCAGCTGGCGGCTTCGGCAAACTGCTGCATGCGCTCGAGCTTAGCGGTGTTGAGCTGGGCCTGACGCGCGGGCACGTCCTTGGTCACCATCTCGCGCATCTGCATCACATCGGCGAAGCTGTAGAACAGGATGGCGGTGCTGGGCGCACCGTCGCGGCCGGCGCGGCCGATTTCCTGGTAATAGCCCTCAATATTTTTCGGCAGGTTGTAGTGCATCACCCAGCGCACGTTGCTCTTGTCAATGCCCATGCCGAAGGCAATGGTGGCCACAATCACCTGAATATCATCCTGCAAGAAAGCCTCCTGGGCCTTGCCGCGCTGCAAGGGCGTGAGGCCGGCGTGGTAGTGCGCCGCCTTAATGCCCTTGGCAATGAGCTTGGCCGAGATGGTTTCGCAGGTTTTGCGCGAGAGGCAGTAAATGATGCCCGGGTCCTGCGGGTGGCGGCCAATGTAGTCGATTACCGAGGCCACCCGGTCCTGGCCGGGGCGCACCAGCATGTTGATGTTGGGCCGGTCGAAGCTGGACAGAAACACCTTGTGCTCACGCAGGTTGAGCTGGGTGATGATGTCGCGCTTGGTAAGACGGTCGGCCGTGGCCGTGAGGGCAATGATGGGTGTGCTAGGGAAGTGCGTGCGCAGCTGGCCCAGCTGGGTGTATTCGGGCCGGAAATCGTGGCCCCAGCTCGAAATACAGTGCGCCTCGTCAATTGCAAACAAACTGATGTTGACGCGGGTCAGGAACTGCATAAACCCGTCGCTCAGCAGCTTCTCAGGCGACACGTAAAGCAGCTTGAGGTAGCCGCCCGTGGCGGCGCGGGCAATGTCGTTGGCCTCGCTCTGGCCCACACTGCTGTTGATGTAGGCGGCGGGAATGCCGTTGGCTTTCAGGGCTTCCACCTGGTCCTTCATCAGCGCGATGAGGGGCGAAACCACGATGCAGGTGCCTTCGGAAACGACGGCCGGAATCTGGAAGCAGACCGACTTGCCGCCGCCGGTGGGCATGAGCACCACAGTGTCTTTCCCGGCGAGGATGTGCTGGATAATGTCGCCCTGCATGGGGCGAAAATTGTCGTAGCCGTAGTACCGTTTCAGGGCCTGGCGGGCGGCTGTGAGTTGGTCGGGAGTGGCTAGTTCGGGCATATCGGTCGGGGTAACCTCACCCCCCGGCCCCCTCTCCAAAAAAGAGGGGGAGCCAGACGGTTGTTCTAAGGGGTTTTTTTTCAGGAATTGGGCTATTTCGGCCAAGACTTCGTCTAAGCTGGTTAGCACTTGCTGGTTGGTGAAACGCAGTTCGCGGTATCCTAATTCCGTTAGTGTGAAGGTACGGCCGGTATCGTATTCGGCTTGCTCGGGAGTGAGGTGGATTTCGCCGTCAACCTCGACAATTAGCTTAGCAGCTACACAGATGAAATCGACAATAAAAAAAGCCAATGGCGTGCTGCCGACGAAATTTTATTCCCTGCTTCGAGCCGCACAGATGTTGCCAAAGCAGATTTTCAGCGGGCGTAGCAGCTTTGCGATTTTCACGAGCGTAGACTTTGGCCTTGTCCCAGGTGCGAACATCCGTGCGGTAGATGTGCTCTTGCGGACCGCTGAGTTTGGGAGGCTCGTTCATGTGAGGAAGGTAGTACCACCCACCAGAACCTCACCCCCTGACCCCTCTCCAAAAAAGAGGGGGCACCGGTTATATTTTTTTTAGCTATTGCTCTGAGCGTCGTCTGGCTCCCCCTCTTTTTGGGAGAGGGGGCTGGGGGGTGAGGTTCCGGCAGGCGGTGAGGCCCGCCGGCTCCCCCGGTATAGCTCATACTTCAAGAGCCGGCAGTCAATCGGTCCGTTAAATAGCGGCACCCGCCGCGCCGGCTTCAGCCCGACGCTCTTGGCCGCTTCCAGATTTCCCGTAAACACAAACGCGTTGTAGCCCTGGAAACCCGTTTTCAGCGTGTTACCAATCGTCTTGTAGAGGTCGGCCATTTCGGCCTCCTCCCCTATTCGCTCGCCGTAGGGCGGGTTCATAATTACGATGCCCGGCTCCTCCTTGGCTGGGGCCATTGCGTCCTTCACATCACGAACGGAAAGCTTAACGAAATCCTCCAGGCCGGCAGCGGTGATGTTGGCGGCGGCCATGTCGATGGTTCTGGGGTCGAGGTCGGAGCCGGCGAGGTAGGCTTGCGGCTCGTCGAGGCGCTGGGCTTTGGCTTCTTCGCGCACTTGGTTCCAGAGCTCGGGGTCGAAGTCGTACCAGTTTTCGAAGCCAAACTTGCCCTGGTGAAACAGGCCGGGCGCGATGCGCTGGCTGATGAGGCCCGCCTCGGTGAGAATGGTGGCCGAGCCGCACATGGGGTCGATGAGGGGTTTCTTGCCATCCCAGCCCGAAAGCATGACTAGGCCAGCGGCCAGCACCTCGTTCAGCGGGGCTTCGTTGGTGTGCTGGCGGTAGCCGCGGCGGTGCAGCGAGTCGCCGGCTGCGTCGAGGCTGAGGATGACTTCGTTTTCCGTCATGCGCAGGTGCAGGCGGATGTCGGGCGTGCGGGTGTCGATGCTGGGGCGCTCGCCGGTGCGGTCCCGAAACTGGTCCACAATGGCATCCTTGGTGAGTTGGGCCACGAACAGCGAATGCTCAAATGTGGAGCGGTTCACCACGGGCGTGATGGCAAACGTCTGGCCGGGACCAATAAAATCCTGCCAGTCGATGCGGCTTACTTCGCGGTACAGGGCTTTTTCATCGGCGGCATAAAAGGCGGCGAAGGGCCGCAACAGGCGCATGGAGAGGCGGCTCCACAGCGCGGCTTCGTAGAGCAGGCGGTGGTCGCCGATGAACTCGACAGCCCGCGAGCCCACGTGCGTGATATCGGCCCCGAGGGCGTAAAGCTCGTCGGCGAGCAGTTCTTCCAGGCCGAATTGGGTGGTGGCGGTAAGGTGCATAGAATTAACGCGGGCTTTGGCCCACAGCGCAAAGGTCGGCAGAAAGTCTAGCGCATGCTTTAGCTTGCGCTACCAAACCCATCACATTTCCACCGGGCGCAAGCTGAAGCATGCGCTACGCTCCTATGGCCCTCGCTCCCTCCTCCCCCGCTCCCACTGCAACTGCCGCGCCCGCACGTTCCTACGCCGGCCCCATGGTGCTGATGACGACCCTGTTCTTCCTGTTCGGGGCCGTTACCAACTTCAACGACGTGCTGATGCCGTATTTGAAGGACGTGTGCCAGCTCACCGATTTGCAGTCCTCGGCGGTGCAGTCGGCCTTCTTCGGTGCGTATTTTCTCATGTCGCTGCCTGCCGGCTGGGTGCTGAAGAAGCTGGGCTACCAGCGCGGCATTGTGGTGGGCCTACTGGTGATGGCTGGTGGCGCTTTGCTCTTCATCCCGGCGGCCGACTCGCGAGAGTTCGCCTTGTTCCTCACGGCGCTGGCCACCCTGGGTGCCGGCATCACGCTGCTGCAGGTAGCGGCCAACCCCTACGTGAGCATTCTGGGACCGGCGCGGGGCGCGGCGGCGCGGGTGAGCGTGGTGGGCGTGGCCAATAACTTCGGTGGGGCGCTGTCGCCGCTGGTGGGCGGCTTGGTGTTGTTCGGCGGCTCGGTGGCACTAAAGGCCCGGCTGGCGGCGCTGCCGCTGGCCGAACGGCTGGCCGAAGAGTCGAAGCTCGTGAAAGGTCCGTATTTAGGATTAGCGGCATTTCTGATGCTTTTGGCAGCAGTGTTTTTCTTCTTGGTAAAGTTGCCAGATATTGAAAGCATTCCGGCCGATGAAGCTGTGAGAGGGGCTGAATGGGATGAGGATGGCAAGCTGAAAATATCTCACCGCACTAGCGCGCTAGGCTTTCCGCACCTTGTGCTGGGCATCGCGGCCATTTTCGTGTACGTGGGCGTAGAAGTCGGCCTGGGCTCGTTTCTGATTCGCTACGGCGAATCGCAGGGCATCAAGCAGCTTTCGGCCTTCACCCAAAGCCTGGTGCAAGGGCTGAACGTGGCCACCAACTACGCGCTGGTGCTGTTTGGCAAGGAGCCTTCGGCCATTGATACCACGGCTGGTTTCACCAAAGCCGTGGGCGCGGTGCTGGTGTCGTCGTACTGGTTCGGCTCGCTCATTGGTCGGCTAATAGGCATTCCGCTGCTGCTGAAGTTCCACAACCGAGTGCTGCTGGTGGCCGTGTGCGCGGCGGGCACGGCGCTGGTGGGCGCTAGCATCCTGAGCACCGGCGAAACCGCGCTGTGGCTCATCGTGCTCTGCGGACTGATGAACTCCATTATGTGGCCCGTCATTTTCCCGCTGGCTATCACCGGGCTCGGGCCGTTCACCAAGCAGGGCTCTTCTTACCTGATTATGGCCATTGTGGGCGGGGCGCTTATTCCGCCGCTCATGGGTTGGCTGGCCACGCACGGCGGAGGACTGCGGGTCGCCTTCGTGGTGCCGGCGCTGTGCTACTTGTACCTGCTGTTTTATGCCGTGAGCGGCTACCGCGTGCGATAGTTCTTTAGGTGTTTTGCTAAACGATGACAACTCCGCGTTCTTATCGCCTGCTTAGCGCCGGCAACGTGGCCTTGGTTTCGGGAGCTGTAATCGCGCTAACCACGGTAGCGGTGTGGCAATTCGGGCTGGGCCACCACCGCTCGCTGTTTGCCAATTCGCTGATTTCGACCAGCATTTTATTCGCGGCTTTTTCCATCTTCACCACCATGGGGCTCTACCACGGCGTGAAGCTGCGCGACGATGTGGGCCGCCTGACTGACCGCATCAGCCGAAACCATTTTCCCAGCGCCAGCGGGCTTGAAGGGTTGCAAGGCTTTGATGTAGCTGAGGGCCATGGAATTGTGGCTGCCATTATAATGGCAGTGGTGCTAGCCATCGTGGCGGTGTTCATCATCTGGTGGCTGGGTGCGTTGCTCTGGACGGGCATTCTCATCTTCGCGGCAATGCTGTACTGGGTGTTTTTCCGGGCCATGCGGCTGGTCTTCAAGAACTCGAATCGCTGCCGGGGCCGTTTGTGGGCCAGCCTCGGCCAAGGGCTGTGGCATGCCGGCCTGTACACAGTTTGGATTTACGGCATTATCTATGCGGCGCACTACCTGGGCTGAGCGCGAATTGCACTAAGTTGTACCCAAGCCCGTTAAAGGCCGAACTGCCAAGCCTCCTTAACATACCGGCAGACTATTTTACTAATGAAAAAATCCCTGTTCACCCCCATCCTCTTTGTATTGGTCCTGCTGCTGGGTATTGTCGGTTGCAAGAAAATTGAAAACCTGCTTTCGTTTCAGGTTAATGACTCCAGCAGCTTTGTAGTACCGGCTTCAGGTTTGCTCAACACGACCGTTCTATCGCTGCCGGGCGCCACGGTCAATTCCTCGTCTTCGGGCACGTATTCGGCCAATAACACCAGCGCCGACTATGTGCAGGACGTGACGCTCGACCGCCTGGCGCTGACCGTGACCGACCCGGCCGGGCAGAATTTTGATTTCCTGAAAAGCGTCAAAATTTACATTGCCAGCGACAACTCGGGCACCAACAAAACCCTGCTGGCCTCGCTCAGCCCGGTGCCCACGGGGCAGATAAGCATCAACCTCACGCCTTCGGGCGCCAAGCTCGACCTGTACCTGCGCAGTGGCTCCTACACGCTGTTCACCGATGTGGAGGTGGCGCAGCCCGTGCGCCAGAATACCACCGTGCGCGCCGACTCTCGTTTCAACGTAAAAGCCAGGTTGAAATAACGCAGCTAGGTGCTCCCTTCAATGCCTGCCACCAGCGGCCGGGCTGCTGCGCAAACTCGCCGAGTTTGCGCAGCAGCCCGGCCGCTACCTTTGCGGCCATGATGCCTATGCTCGAAGAAAACGTCTCCCTCCGCCCCTACAACACTTTCGGCCTCGATGTGCGGGCCCGCTACTTCGCCCGCTTCGCCTCGGCCGATGAGCTGCGCCAACTGCTGAACCTCCCGCAGGTGCAGGCGGCCGAAAAGCTCATCCTCGGCGGGGGCTCCAACCTGTTGTTCACGCAGGATTTCCCCGGCGTCGTGCTCAAAAATGAAATCCGTGGGCTCGAAATCATGAGCGAGGACGGCACCGACGACACGGCCCTTATCCGAGCCGGGGCCGGTGAGAGCTGGCACGGCCTCGTCGAATATGCCCTCGACCAACAGCTGAGCGGCATCGAAAACCTGTCCCTTATTCCCGGCACGGTAGGCGCGGCCCCGCTGCAAAACATTGGCGCCTACGGGGCCGAGTTGCGCGACACCTTCGAGCATCTCGAAGCCGTCGAAATCGGCACTGGCGCGTTGCGCGTATTCACGGCCGCCGACTGCGGTTTCGGGTACCGCGAGAGTGTATTTAAAAATGTGCTCAAGGACCAGTTTGTGGTCACGGCCGTGGTGCTGCGCCTGCACCGGCAGGCCCGGCCTAACGTGCGCTACGGGGCCATCACTGAAACACTGGCTGAACTCGGCATCGAGGGCGACCCTACGCCGCAGGAAGTGAGCCGCGCTGTGGTGCACATTCGCCGCTCGAAGCTGCCCGACCCGGCCGTAATCGGCAATGCCGGTTCCTTTTTCAAAAACCCTGAAATCTCTCAGGCCGCCTTCGACCGCCTTAAAAGCCAATACCCCGACCTGCCCGGCTACACGGTGCCCGGCGGCGTGAAGGTGCCCGCCGGCTGGCTTATCGAACAGGCCGGCTGGAAAGGGCTGCGGCGCGGGCCCGGCGAAGGCACCCACGGGGTGCACGCCCGCCAAGCGCTGGTACTTGTGAACCACGGCGGGGCTACGGGCAATGAAATACGGGCGCTGGCCGAGGAAATAATCGCGGCCGTACGCCAGCAGTTTGCCATCGAGCTTCACCCGGAAGTTAATATTTTGTAAAGATTCAACAGAACGAATTCAAGCCATATTTTTGCGGCTGGGATAATGGAAAATGAATATTTTATGCTGAACTTTGCGAAGGCGGCTTCATTGTCAGTCTATTTATTTTCCAATTAGCTCGAGCATGACTTCACTTTTTCTTCTCGCCGGCCTCCTCACCGGGTTCCTTTCCGCAACTTCCACTCCGCCCGGGCCGGGCGTCCCACCCGTGCTAACAGTGAAGGCGGCGCGGGCCCAAGCCCCTGGTAGCACCGTTACCATTCGAGCCGTGGTAATCAACGGCCCCGAAATGGGCAACCTCCGCTATGTGCAGGACACCGACGCGGGCCTGGCCCTCTATGCCCAGCCTACCAAACTCCCGGGCTTTGGCGACTTGCACGCCGGCGACAGCATCCAGGTAACGGGCCAGCTGAAGGTATACAACGGCCTGATGGAAATGGACCCCATTGCGTCGTTCCATAAGCTGGCCAGCGGCATGCGCGTGCGCGCCGTGCAAGTGCCCGCTGAGCGCGCGGCCGAGGCCTTTGTGGAAGCCAACGAAGGCCGCTTGTTGGAGATTAAGGGCGTTAAACGCCTGACGAACCTCACGGGCAGCCCGGCCATGTCGTTTAATGGCAATACCAATTACCTGATTGATGGACTGCCCGGCACCCTCGTACGGGTTACCTCGGCCAGCACCGGTCCGGATGGGCTGGTGGACTCGGCTCCGCCAACGGATGAGTCGTTTGATGTGCGCGGCATCCTGAGCCAGCACGCACCGGGTGGCACGGGCGGCTACCAGCTCATGCCCCGCCTCATCAGCGACATGGTGCGCGGTGGGGGCCTTCCCCGCCTTACCGAGGAGCCCGTGCCCGTAAACGTTAGCGGCAATGGCTTTACCGTGGTGTTTTCGACGCTCAACCCCGGCGACACCCGGGTGCGCTACGGCCTCGACCCCAAGCAGCTGAAGGAAAGCCAGGTCGACCCAACCCTCACGACCCGCCACAGCCTGCCGCTCACCAACCTCATTCCGGGCACTACCTACTACGTGGAGGTAAGCTCGCGCAACGCCAATGGCACCGAAACTGCTCCGCCGGTGCCCTTCATCACCAGCAGCGGCAAGCGCGTACGCCTGAACGGCAAAAACTAGTTTTTGTCTGGCCGGGCACTTCGCGCCGACGGTTGCGGTTGGTGCCGCTGAGTTTCAACAACTTTGTTATTCGGCTCCGGCCCAGGCTTGTCCTATCTCATTCCCACTCAGTTCTTTTAAGTATGAAAAAATTTACTCTGCTGGCCTTGTTTGCGGGCGTCCTCACGGGCGGCTCAGCGGCGGCCCAGACTGTTATAACCATTGCGGCGGCGCGGGCCATGGCTCCCACCACCAACAGCACAGCCGGCCCCACCGTTACGGTGCGCGGCATTGTCACGAACGGTGCCGAGCTGGGCTCCACGGTTAGCATCATTCGCTACATCCAGGATGGCACGGGCCCGAACTCGGGCGTGGGCGTGTACTCGACCGATGCCGGCGCTTTTGGCAGCGCCCTCAGCACGCTGGTTCCCGGCGACAGCATTCAAGTAACCGGCGGCCTGAAGATGTTTCGCGGCTTGCTCGAAGTTGACCCCATTACGTCGCTGACCGTACTGGCCGGCAACCGCCCGGTGCCGGCCCCCATCGTGTTCACAGCGGCCAACGCTGCCTCGGCTTATGCCGAACAGTACGAAGGCATGCTGGTGCGCATCAACGGGCTCACTTCGGTGAACACCACCGGCGGCGCCACGGTCTCGTCGTTCGCGGCGAATACAACCTACCGGCTGAATAACAACGCCACGCTGGTTACCTACGTGCCCACCAGCTCGAATGGGGCCGATGGCCTGATTGGCAAACCCAGCCCGACCGGCACGTTCGACGCCATAGGCATCGTGAGCCAATACGCTTCGTCGTCCACCAGCACCACCGGTGGTTATCAGCTACTCAACCGCAAGTACGCCGACTTTGTGCAGGGCCTCACCCCCAACCTGACGACGACTCCGGTGCCGAGCAACATCACGACCAATGGCTTCACGGTGTCGTTCAACACCTCAAACACCGGCGACACCCGCTTGGCGTACTCCACCTCGCCCACCGGCACTTTCACCACCGTAGCGGGCAGCACCACCCTCAGCAATGCCCACAGCCAGACGCTAACGGGCTTGTTGCCGGCCACCATCTACTACGTGCAGGCCATTTCGGTGAACAGCGTGGGCCGTTCCGAGTCGCGCCTAGTGCCCATGATTACGGCTTCGCTGTCGTCGGGCGTTATCAAGAACTACTTCAACAACCCCGTGGATGCGACCCTGGCCCTCCCCGGCAATGTGGCCGTGTACACGCTCAACAGCAGCGCGCCGGATACGTTGGCCAAGTACATTGGACGCGCCACCCAGACGCTGGATATTGCCATTTATAACTGGAACAACACGATTATTCGTGATGCCGTGATTGCTGCTAAAACCCGCGGTGTGCGCGTGCGCATTCTCTACGAAGACGACAATGCCAACGTGAGCGTGGGCCAGCTACCCACCACAATTCCCCGTGCCGCCCGCCCGGCCCAAACGGGTAGCAGCGGCAGCGCCATCATGCACAACAAGTTTGTGATTATTGATGCCGAGAGCACCAACCCCAACATTCCGTGGGTGTGGACGGGTTCGATGAACTGGACGGCTGCCCAGCTGACCACCGACCGCAACAACGTGATTGCCTTGCAAGACCAGGCTTTGGCCCGCGTCTACACCGTTGAGTTTGAAGAGATGTGGGGCTCGAAAACCGACGTGCCCGGCACCATCCTGTTCGGCTCGCGCAAAACCGACAACACCCCGCACTTCCTCATGATTGGCGGCCGCTCGGTAGAGTCGTACTTCTCGCCCACCGACAACGTGAATGGTCGCCTGCTCACCGCCATTGCCTCGGCTGACAACGACCTGCACTTCGCGTCGATGCTCATCACCCGCGCCGACCTGGGCCGCGCCCTGGCTAACCAGGTTATCAGCCGCAACATTGCCGCCTGCTCCGACGGCCTCGTGAACGACACCAGCGGCACGGCCGGCTACGCCTTCCGCCTCATCAAGGCGGGCATGGGCAACCGCGTGCTCATCGACCGCACCAACGGCATCATGCACCACAAAACCCTGATTGTGGACGCCGGTGCCAGCCAGTCGGACCCGACGGTGTTCGTGGGCTCGCACAACTGGACGGCTTCGGCCGATACGGAGAACGACGAAAACACGCTGGTGGTGCACGATGCCAAAGTGACCAACCGCTACTACCAGGAGTACGCCGCCCGCATTGCCGAGCAGACTGCTGGTATCACGGTATGTCGCCTGGTACTGGCTACCAAGGCCGGTAGCATCCAAGCCAACACGCTGCAAGCCTACCCCAACCCTACGCGCGGCAGCTTCCAGCTGCACCTGACCGGTGCTTCGGCCCGCATGGCTACCGTGGTGTTGCGCGACGTAACCGGCCGCGTGGTAATGACCCAAACCCAGCCCCTGAACGGCACCGACCTGACCATCGACGCCACGTCGCTGAAGGCCGGCCTGTACATGGTGCAGGTGACCACCCCCGAAGCCGTGCAGACGAGCCGCGTAGTGGTTCAGTAAGCAGCTGTTAGCTGAAAGGCAAAAAGGTGGCTCCCGCACGGGAGCCACCTTTTTTTATGCCTGAAGCGCACATCCCAATTCTGCGCTTTTGAGCGGTGCCCCGGCCCCGGCCTGAATCACCCAGGCAATGAGCGCCAGGAAGCCAACCGTCACAACTGCATATAGGAGCGTTTCCCGTCGTTGACTCATAACGGGCCGGGCTGCCCTTGGAGCTTACGGCAAGGGAAGTGGGCGAAGCAGGACACGCCCGATTGCAGATACTGAGCAATAGCAACCCCAAAGCGGCTCGTCATCAGCCAGCATACGTAACGCGGCCGGTCCCACGTCGGGGCACTGGCCGCGCTAGTTATAACTGCCGCGTGCCGGCTATAGCGCGCATGCGTCGCAGGTGCCAGCCGGCCAGCAACAGTCCGGCAGCTAACAGTAGCAGCGCGCCGCTGTCGATGGGGGTGGCGGTAGCGCTGGGCGCTAAATTTTCGTTTTCCATCGTATCGAGCGAGGCGGTGGCGGCCAGGGTTTGCTCCTGCTTGCGGTACAAAGCAGCTTTTTGGGCGTTGTTTTCGAGGGCCAGGAAAGAGGTGAAGGGCGTGAGAATGCCCGCCCGAAAGCTGGCCTGGATAAAGGGCACCCGTTCACGGTCGGTGATTTCGGGGTGGAAGCTTTGCCACTGGCCGTAGCCCCGCAACAGCAGGCCAGCCAACCAGCGGGTGGAGGCCGGCGCATTGGCCGTGGGCACGGTGGGGCGCCCAACGATAACGACGGCGGCAGTTGGCGTGGCGGGCAGGTAAGCGCGCGGGTGGGCAGCATCGGGCCAGGCACGCACCGGGACGGGGGCGCCGGGCGCGGGCAGCGCCACTTGGCCGAGTTGCAAGGGCTTCCGGGTTTCGTGGCGTAGCGAGTGCGGCACAAGGTGCCCATCAGGGCCCAGCACATAGAATACGTCGCTTTCGGGGTAGGCGATTTGGAAATCCTCGAAATCCGCATCCAACACGGCGTTGTTGAAGTCGTCGGTCACCGCCACCAGCACGGGATAGGTAGCGCTGGGGTGCTCTTGCGTATCGAACAACACCCGACGGATGGCCCCGCTGAGGTAAAAGCCGCCGGTGCCAGGGATTTTGCCGAGCGCATCGGCCCAATCGGTGCCGGCAGCCACGGGGATGGTAGCGGCATTCACCAGACTGAACCGGGGCGCTGCCCCGTTGGGCATTGGCTGGGCCACCTGGCTCGCCACGCGCTCACGGAATGCCTTTGCGGAGCCCGGCCGGCTCGCGGATGCATCGAGCAGGAAATGGTAGTAGGGCCGGCGCTGCACCAGCGGCAGCCGCTGCTTGGCCGCGGCGCTCACGTAGGCCACGCCGCTGCCCGGCACGCTGATGGACGCAGTGAGTGGGGCAGCGGCACTGTCGCCCAGGGCCAGCGTGCGGCCGTCGACGGTGAGCGTGCAGGGCTCTTTGTGCAGGAACTGGATGCTGGTGTGGCGCGCCTCGGCTCCTGACACCGGGTAAACCCGCACGGCAATTTCGTTGGGCCCGCGGTAGGCCAGCAGCCCGGGGTCGCGGGAGCTGTTTTCGCTCAGAATCTGTGCAAACACCCAGGTGGCGGCTTTTTTCTCGGCCAGAATGCCGTGCTCCTGCCGGTTGCCAATGGTGAGGGTATAGTCGCCCACCCAGCAGCCTTCGGGCAGCCGAATGGCCGTGCTATACTCGCGGTTCTGGAAGCTGGAGTTGCGGTTGGCCACTTCCAGGTCGACCCAGCTCACCCAAGCTTGCTGGCGGGCATCGTAGGTGCTGCGCACAGCAGCGCTGCGCAGTTGAGGGGCGTCGGGGTTTGGCGCGGGGTCGTTGAAGCCGTCGAGGTCGGCCCCGGTGAAGTTTTGGGTTGACGGTGAGCTATTGAAGCGGCTGCGTGCTAAATAATTGGGGTCGGGCACTGCGCCTTTAAAAATCAATTCCAACTCGTTGATTTTGTGCTCCGACAGCATCAGGTTATCGAGTACCAGCCAGTTGAAGTAGGTAGACAGGTAAGGCTGCTGCGAGCCGAAGAACAGTTCCTGGTTGCGGTCCTTGTTCTGCCGTACCTGGGCCAGCGTAGCCGCCAGTGCTTCGGCATCGACGTGCGGCGGCTGGGTGTAGTCGGGCGTGTACACGTAGGCCAGGGCTTCGTGCAACACCTGCCGCCGGTGCCAGAAGCTGCCAGTGAAGTAGAGCGGTAGCACGGCCAGCCCGGCCACCAACGCTGCAGTTACCAGGCGTGGCGAGTACACCGCCCGCAGCGCGGCCACGTCGTCGCTCAACTGGCGCACGTGCACCACAAACAGCAGCAGCGGGGCCAGCAATAAAAACCCGGCCCCAATGAGAATAATGGCCGGAATTGCCAGCGGCAAAAACGGCAGGAACACCAGGAAAAAGTAAAACGTGAAGCCAAACAGCGCGCTACGGCCCAGCAGCTGCGCCAGCCGCAGCCCGGGCCGGCCGCTATCGGGCAGGCACAGCAGCACCCCGTTCACAATGGTGAGTATATAAAACCACGGGCTGCTGAAGTTGCCGAAAATGCCGTTGGCCTCGCGGAAGCCCTGCCCGAAAAACAGCCCGTTGTTCACCCCCAGCCCAATCAGCGGCAGCACGATGGTGACCACGATTTTCCAGACGAGGCCGCCATCGGCCCAGCTTCGCTCGCGGCGGCGTGAGGTGATGAACAGCGCCCGCGTCAGAAAAAAGAAAAAACTCAGCGTGCCCACTACCAGCGCCACCACAATGATGACCGTGCCCACGGTTTCCCAGACAGATGGTCCCGTGTACACCTGGGTACCAGACGAGCCGCGGAATAGCTGCGACACCCACGACAGCACCCCGAATACCAGTGCCCAGCCCATGGGTACCACCACCGCAAACAAGATGTTGGGCGCGGCCTGGTGGGGCTGGTCGTCGGGTGTGAAGCGGGCCACCAACGCCAGCATGGCGTGCGCTAGTGTGGGCATCAGGAAGGTCCAGGCCATGAGGATGGGGTTGGTGGGCACCATCCAGGCGGGCACACTGCGAGGCAGCAACTCGTCGGCTTGCGTAGTAAGCAGGCACAGCCACAAGCTATAAGCCAGCAGCGCTGCTACGCTGTACCAGGCACTCACCGGCTGCCGGCGCACCATTTGCAGGCCTGCGTAGCCCGCCCCGCCCAGGCCCAGCAGCGCCAGTACTGCCCCAAAGGCTTGCCACTCCCCCACACTCGCGGCCGGCAACAGCGTGTGCACCACCGAATACTCGCCGGCACACACCAGCAGATACACCAGCAGCGGCGCGGTGTTAGCCAGAAATATCCATTTGGGAGAGCGCAGGTTTTGCATGGTTTGGGGCAGAAAACTGCCGTTTGAAGAGGAGAAAAAGGCACAGGAAATCCTGCCCGGCTCCGCAACGCGGCCGGCAGCAAAACCCGGATATCAGGAACGATACAAATGTATTTTAAAGAACTTTGTATTTCAAAGTTTATTGTCAAATAGGGCCGCTGTGCAATAGAAAAAGCCGTTCCTGACCCAGGAACGGCTTTTTTATTTTTACTCATTGAACGACTCGTGCCGCTTTACTAGCTGGTTGCGCTGGAGTGCCGCGCGGCGGGCATGTATCTGGAGGCCAAGTGCAGGCTCAGAATATAAGCCCCGCAGCAAGCTTCCGCCATCGAGCTCAGCCGCGGCAATTAGCCGAGCTGTGACGGTTCGGAAGGTTCGCGCTTTAGCGTGTCGCGGGTGTTTTTCTGTACGGCAATGGCGGCAAACATGCTCAGCACGAAGGCCATGGCGTAGAAGCCCTTTTCGCTCAGCGTGAGGGTGGCATGCCAGAGGCCCACCGCCAGCAGCAGCACCGTCAGCAGCACCGAGACCCAGCTGATGCCATAGTATAGGTTGGTAACCGGCAGGCCTTCGAGGCGGTCGCGCACGCTTTTCTGCACCGAAATGGCGGCAAACAGGCCGTACATCAGCACCGTGAAATAATAGCCTTTCTCGTTCAGGGCCATTGTGGCATTCCAGAGGCCCACGTTGAAGGCGGCAAAGCCGACGAGCAGCGCCACCCAGGAAGCGCCAATAAAGGCAGCGGATGTTTGCGGAGCGTTCGGGAGGTTGGTTGAGGGGTTCATGCAGAGAAAAAGTTGTGGAAAAATGGCTGCTTCCGGTAGGGTCGCGGCGGCGCGTCTTGCTGGAAACGCAGCAAACCTACCACTATCTGCTGCTATTGGCTAACCAATATTTCCCTATATCAGACTTTTCAATTCTCAAATTCTTCTTTCTAATCCTTGAAATCTCTCTAAAAACAAACCCAGGCCTTGTTCAGACCTGGGTTTTATAATCCTCCCGAATTGGTTTGCAAAAATCGGCGAACGATGTAGAGACGCGACCCTTCGCGTCTCGGCGTTGAACGAGTAAAGCAGAACCTCATAATGGAGGCGCGAACGCTGAGACGCAAAGGGTCGCGTCTCTACATCGTTCGTAATGCACTTCGTGATGGGTATAACTTACGAGACAAAAACTTTATACACCACCCAACGCAACGCCAAACCAGCTATTTCAGCACGGCAATGGTTACGCCGTCCCCGCCCCGGTCGGCGTGCTCGTCGGCCACGCTGGCTACGGCGCGCTGCGAGCGCAGGTAGTCGCGCACCACCTGGCGCAACACCCCGTTGCCGCGGCCGTGCAGGAACTTGATTTCGGGCATGCCCAGCATCACGGCGTCGTCGACGAAGCTCATGGTTTTGGTGAGGGCGTCTTCGGCGCGCTCGCCGCGCAGGTCGAGCGTGGGGCTGAAGCCGGCCATGCGGTCGGTGATGTTCACGCTATTGCCACCGCTCGAGCCACCGCCACCCAGCTTGCCGGCTTTGGACTTAGCGGCCTGCTCCCGCTCCCGGATTTCGGCCCGGCCGAGCTTTTCGAGCTGGCTGAGTTTCGTGAGCGTCTTCATGCCGCCGAACATGACTTCGGCGGTGTTGCCTTTCACGCTCACCACTTCGCCGTGGCCCTCCTGGCCGAACAGAGCCACTTTGTCGCCGGGCTGCACCGCGCCGGCCACGGCCCGCTCGCGGGTGGCTTTGGGCTTGGGCGGCTCAATCTGCAGCTCCTGCCGCACGAAGGTTTCGAGCTTCTCGCGGGCGGCCTTGTTCACTTCCTTATCCGCCTGGCCGCGCCGGATTTCGCCGATGGTGGCTTCGATTTGCTGGTTGGTGTTTACCAGCAGCGCCTTGGCCTGCTGCTTGGCGGTGCGCAGGGTTTCGAGCTTGGTGTCTTCGAGGTGCTGCTTGAGGTCCTGGTATTCCTTGGCGGCACTCTTGAGGCGGCGCTCGGCCTTGGCGGCTTCGGCGGTGCGGGTTTCCAGCTCCAGCTTGTCTTTCTCCAGCCCTTCGAGCAGGCGGTCGTAGCGGATTTTGTCCTTGCCCACGAGTTGGGTGGCGCGCTCCACTACCTCCTTGGGCAGGCCAATTTTGCGGGCAATTTCGATGGCGAACGACGAGCCCGGCTTGCCCACTTCGAGGCGGTAGAGCGGCTGTAGCTTCTCGGGGTCGTAGCGCATGGCTCCGTTCACAAGGTGCGGGGTGCGCTCGGCGAAGTTCTTCAGGTTGGTGTAGTGCGTGGTGATGACGCCGTACACCCGCGCCTTGTTCAGCTGGTCGAGCACGGCCTCGGCGATGGCGCCGCCCAGGCTGGGCTCGGTGCCGGTGCCGAATTCGTCAATCAGCACCAGGCTTTTCTTGCCGGCCAGCAGCATGAACTGCTTCATGGCCAACAGGTGCGACGAGTAGGTTGAAAGGTCGTTTTCCAGGCTCTGCTCGTCGCCGATGTCCAGGAAAATGTCCTCGAACACGCCGGCTTCGGAATTGTCGGCGCAGGGAATGAGTAGGCCCATTTGCAGCATGAACTGCACGAGGCCCACGGTTTTCAGGCTCACGGATTTGCCGCCGGCGTTGGGGCCGGAGATGACGAGGATGCGCTGCTCGTGGTTGAGCTCCAAATCCAGCGGCACTACTTCGCGGGCGTCGCCGTTGTCGCGCTTGTGCTGGGCAAACGCCAGCTGCAGCAGCGGGTGGCGCACTTTTTCCCACTTCAGCAGGGGCTTGTTGTGCAGCAGCGGCAGCCGGCAATCGAGCGTCACGGCCAGGCGCGCTTTGGCCCGGATAAAGTCAATCAGCCCGAGGTAGGAATAGGCCTTGCGCAGGTCGGGGATGTGGGGCCGCAGCTGGTCGGTGAGCACCGTGAGGATGCGGATAAGCTCGCGGTGGTAGGCGTTATCCAGGTCCTTGATGTCGTTGTTGAGCTCGAACACCTCGGCCGGCTCGATGTACACCGTCTGGCCCGAAGCCGACTCGTCGTGAATCAGGCCTTTCACCTTGCGCTTGTGCTCGGCAATAACCGGCAGCACCAGCCGCCCGCCGCGTATCGTCGGCTCGGAGTCGGACGGAATCCAGCCCTCGTTTTTGGCGTGGCGCAGGATGCCGGCAATCTGCTTGCGCAGCTGGCCCTGGCGGGCAATGAGCTCCTGCCGAATCTGGCGCAGCAGCGGCGAGGCATCGTCGCGCACGGCGCCGTCGTCGTCCACCACCTTATCCAGGGCGGCCAGCAGGTTGCGGTCGACCTGAATGCCAATGCCCAGCAGCCGCAGCGTGGGGTACAGGCCGGGGTCGGCGTCGGAGAAAAAGCTCAGGGCCTGCCGGATGGTGCGCAAACTCATCTTCACCTCGAAGAAGGCGGCCACGTCGAGGTAGGCCCCGGGCAGCGCGGCGCGCTTGAGGTGGGCCTGGGCATCGTGGTAGTGGGAAGCCGGAAAGTCGGCCCCGCTGCGCAGCAAATAGGTAAATTCATCGGTCTGCTGCAGAATTTTCAGCAGCGGCTCGTGCTTGGCCTGGAACTCCATGCGGGCCACGTAGTGCCGGCCGAGCGCCGAGAGGCAATTGGCTTCGAGCTGCTCGCGCAGGGTGGTGAAGCCGATTTTTTGTTCGAAGTGTTGAGGTAACAGCAAGTAGGTCGTCTTTCGGTAATGGAATACGAAGGTAAACAGCGAAGCCGGCGGGATGATTCGCGGGGTATATACGAGCGGGCCTACTTTAGTTCGCCGCTCTTCAGCGTCCCCATCTATCGAGCGCCGTGGCAAGGCTGCAATTGACCATAAAGCTGTTTAGAAAGTTGCGGGAACCATGTAGAGACGCGACCCATCGCGTCTCGGCGTTAGCTTCGCTGACCTTCGGTTGAACGATAGGAAGCAACGATTCCGCTTGGCGCGGTTCCGGAGACGCGATGGGTCGCGTCTCTACATGGTTCTGCCAGGTTGTGCCGGCTTCCTAAACAGGTTCTATAGCAAGGCAGCGTATGCAACCAGCAGGGCAGCGCTATGCCTAAGGGGGACCGCAACAGCTGGCAGCAAGACTGATTTTATATTAAAGCGGACATTTGTTCAAGTTATTTAGGCTGAACTAGCAGCAAATAGGGCACGGACAGGTCGTATCGTGGTCATACTCTCGCTCAGGGGGACCTAGATAACTAGTAGCGAGGCAGGATTACCATTCAGAAGGACAGCAACTACCTACAGGAGAGCAATTGCCGCTATCTTTCCAGTCTTTCCATCCGCACAACGTAACACCTATGGCCCCCGACGCTCCTGCCGCCGCTGCTACCGATACGCTGGCTACCCGCTTTGCCCAGCGCCTCATCGAGCGCGATGCCCCGCCCCCGCCGCCCAGCCAGGAACCCGCCGCCGTGCTGGCCCGCATTCAGGCCTGGCTCATTCCGCGCCAGGGCGTGCGCGATGCCCGCACCCACCTGCGCATGGCCCGCATGCTCGTGGCCCTCATGGAGCAGCCCGAACTGAGCACTGAGCAGTTGCAGCTAGCCGCCGGCTTGCAATGGCGCGCCGGCTGCCGCATGAGCCTGGAACTGCTCACCCGCGGCCTCACCCAGCGCGAGCGACGCGGCCGCTACTTCTACCACCGCCTCACCCGCGCCGCCGAGGATGCGCTGCTGGTTGTGGTGGCGGGGGCGCAGGGGGCGGGCTAAAAGGGCAGTTTAGAGCAGTTTCGGAGTCAGTGGATGTAGGGTGCGGGGCTTGCCCCCGCCCGTCGTTGAACGGAACCGGTCAACGACGGGCGGGGGCAAGCCCCGCACCCTACGTCGCTCAGCCTGTACACTGACCACGAAACCGCGCTAAGTGAATATAAGCACTTCACATTGTCCTGCGCGTTGATGCCCCATACTTCTCTATGAATTCCTTCGCTTCCCGTAAATTCTCCGGATACTGAACATAGTTTCCGAACTTGGTTGTGGCCCATTCCGGATAATGGCCTGGGGCAAGGTGTTCGTAGCAAAAGCCGTGCTCCACCAGATAACGAGCTACTGCCCATTTGTCCTCTTCACGCTTTTTAGGTGGACGAAAACGGTGGGGCAGCACCACCAATTCAGCCCCGCAGTCCGTGCACCGCACCGGACCTGTGGCGCCATAAGGCACATTGACCGCTTTGCGACAAGTGAAGCACACATATTTAGCTCCCATAAACGAAAGTAACCCTGATTTTCCTTAACGACTGTTTCCCACGCCCTGCGTCAGCGGACTGAAGCAGGTAAGGCAGAAAACCCAGCGGGCAGCGCGTGGCAGACGCGCGCCAGCGTGTTTAACTCTACTTATCCACCCCACTCCAAACAGCGCGAAGTCGTGCTTCATCAGCAGCTTTCGGCTGCCCACGGTGCGAAAATAGCAGACCGCCAAAATACCTGCGCACAACTATTTCATTATCTGCTTTCGTGCCCGTAGCTTTGGAACGTCACCCATTGCGCGCACATGAAAAAACTTTACTGGGCATTGAGCCTGGGCTTGCTGGCAACCGCCGGCTGCAAGGAGGAAAAATACGTTTTCGATTCCTATTCTACCATGCGCTATGATGCGCTGAAGCTGCCCACGGCAGCCGATACCCTGGCCCTGCGCACGGTCGACTTTGTGTCGGCGAGCCAGGGATTTGTGGGCGGCGACCGCGGCGCGCTCTACACCACCACCGACGCGGGCCAGACCTGGACGCGCCTCCTTTCGCTGGGAACCCGCACGGTAAACAAACTGCTGTTTACCTCGGCCACCACCGGCTGGGCGGGCACCGATACCGGCCTGTACCGCACCACCAACGGCGGCCAGACGTGGGCCTACGTGCCCACCTACAACGGGTACGGCTCGACGGGGGCGGCCATCCACGACGTGCAGTTTGTGACGCCCCAGGTGGGCTACGTGGTGGGGGCGGGCGCGCTCATCAACAAAACCACCAACGGCGGCGCCACCTGGACCAGCACCCACAACTACTACTTCAAGAGCTACTCCATGCGGGCCGTCTCGTTCAGCACGCCCGACTCCGGGATGGTGGTGGGCGACAGCTACGCCAAGTGGACCACCAGCAATGGCGGGGCCACCTGGAACGTGTTCGACTCGTCGGGCGGCAGTTTCCAGAGCGACCAGCAATACGACGTGCTGCGCTTCAATGAAAAAAGCTACGTATTGGCCCGGGCCACTGGCTTCGAGGCCTATTCGCCCGCCGCGTCGGGCTACTATTTCCGGCCCGACGACCAGATGGGGCCGTTGTACGGGCTGGCCACGGCTGGGCCGCGGGGGCCGGTAGTAGCCGTGGGCTACCGCACCATTATCCGGCAGCACGCCGGCTATTCGCTGAGCGAAAACACGCCCTGGGTGAACGTACACACCCCCACGGGCACCAGCTTTGCCGAAACGTTTTACGCCGCCGACTTCGCCGATAGCGGCACGTTCTACGCCGTGGGTGCGCGCGGCCTCATCTACCGTTTCCACTACCAATAACCCATGAGGGCAATTTTTATCGCGCTGGCGCTTGGTGCCGGCGGTCTGGCAACTCCGGTGGCGCAGGCGCAGGTCAGCAAGTTTCATAGCAGCCTGGGCGTGGGCGCCGTGCCGGTGCACGCGCGCTACATCGAGCAGGCCAACCCCTACGGCTACTCGGGCATAACGCCCGGCTACGTCATCAAGGAAGTGAACGCGCTGCCCCTGGTGCTGACCGGCAACCTGGGCTTCGATGCACCGCTGCTGCAGTTTAGCGGCGGCGAGCAGTCGCTGGGCATCTCGCTGAACGCGGCGGCCGGCCTGATGGGCACCACCCAGGAGGATGCGGAGGGCTTCAACAAGCAGATTATCCTCGATTTTCCGGAGTATGCCACCTACCGCTTTGGGGCCAAGGCCAGCAAGCACTCGAAGAAGGACTTTGGCGTGGGCGTAGGCCTGGGCTACCGTTTCTGCCGGTTTTACCTGCCCTTTAGTGCGCCCAGCGCCATGCTCGAGGGCGTGTACGCCACTTCCGATACCGACTGGTTTCTGCGGGTGAGCGCCGACCTGCGGGCCACGCGCTACTACACGCTCTTGTCGAGCGAAGGGCCGGTCGAGTCGCTGCGGCTGCGGGCCTTCACCGTGCTTTTAGGCAAGTCGTTTTAAGAAACATTCCGGGACTATCCCCACCGCTGCTCCAGCCGTCGACCGACGGCACCAGGGCGGCCTCCTACCCTATCCATACCCCTATTTTCTGTTCATGAAATCTCCTTACCTCCCGCTGGCAGCATTGCTGCTGGCAGTTGGCAGCGTGGCCGCGCAGGCACCCGTGGCGCTGCAATCGGTGCAAACCATCAGCCTGCCCGGGCGCGGCATCCTGGGCGGCACCGTGAACCTGCCCAACCACAACACGGTGCTGCTGCTCACCGATGCGGCTTCGGCGGACGTGACGGCCCAGTGCCTGGCCCCCGATGGCCGCACGCTCTGGAAAACAACCGCCACGCGCATGCAGCACGCCACCGAAAGCAGCTACTTCCTCGATACGCGCCAAATGGCCCTGGGCCAGCTGGCCCGCGAAGACAAGCAGCGCCGCAAGGACCGCACGGCGGCCCAGCTGTTTCCGGCCAACGTGTTCAGCGACGGCAACAGCGTGGTGCTGGCCGAGCGCCTCGACGGCGACGCCATCAAGGACCTGCCCAAAGAGCAGGCCCGCCAGCTGAAGGAGGGCCAGACCAACGTGCAGCGCATCGACGAGCAGGGCCACCTCACCCAGTTTTTGTTTAACCCGCGCCCGAGCCCGGACTCGAAAAAGACCGAGGCCGTTGCCTTTGGGCGCTACGCCGATGCCAAGGGCTACGCGGAAGTGGTGCGCGAAACCAACAAGCGCGAGGAAACGCTGGTGTTCTGCACCATGCACTACGACCTGCAAACCAAAACCGTGCGCCGCGAGCCCCTGGAGCTGCCCGCTACGCCCAAGCACATCACGGGCATGACCCGCTTCCGCTACTGGTACCAGGAGTGGGCCTTTTTGGGCCACCGCCCCAACCAAACGTACTTCTGCCGCCGCACCCTGGTGAATGGCCCCGACGACAAGCCCGGCAAGCAGCCCATCACCTACCAGGTGTACATCGTGGACGACCAGGGCAAGCAAACCGGCGGTTTCAGCACCACGCTGGGCCTCAACCCGGGCACCATCCCCGCTTATTCGGGCCAGATGCCCAACCCCGGCGAGCTCAACCACATTCCGAACTACTACACCGTGTCGGCGGGCCGCAACAGCTACGTCACCTACGACGAGTGGAACACGTCGTCGGGAGGCACCGGCTCGTTCTACCTCGACCACGCCACCGGCGAGGTGCTCATCTTCGGCGAGTATGCCGAGGGCAACCTGCCCGACCTCACCCAGACCGAGCTGCTGGGCTTTTTCGAGCGCCGCTTCAGCACCGATGGCCGCACGGTGGCCCAGATGCAGGGCCCGTACAGCGATGCCATGCGCGCCAACAAAAAAAGCGGCAGCTTCAAGGGCAACTACAACCGCAGCACCCGCTTCCACCTCGACCCGCTCACCGGCCAGAGCCAGTTCAGCTTCGCGCCGCTGTTGTATTTCGGCCGCAGCGAAGACTTTGAACTGCTGATGGACCGCGACCTGAAGCCTCAGCGCTACGACTACCTCTCGGGCAAGGACAAGGACGAACGGCTGTATTCCTACGTGGTATATGCCCAACCCTTTTACATCAGCTCCGGGCACGGCATGGTCGATGAAGTGCGCATTTACGAGCACCCCGGCAAGGGCGACCACCCCGTGTACACGGCCATTGAGAAGCTGCGCCGCTCGGTAGGGGTTGACGCCGCCAACTACCGCTTTTACCTGAGCCCCACCAGCACCGACTCCGGCCTCGTCATCGAGCAGAAAGACTCGCCCGGCGGCTCGCTGCAGGTGTACCGGTTTTAGTCTGTACAGCACCTATCCTCATCCTTTCCATTATGAAAGTTCTGACTTGCCTGCCACTGGGGTTGCTGCTGGCTGCCGGCACATTGCGGGCAGCTCCGCCCACACGGCCGGTTCCGCCGCAAGGCCCCGTGCGCACGCTCGAAACCGGCAAGGATGAGTTGCTGCACGCCACCATCACGCTGCCCAACCACAACACCCTACTGTTTTTTCCGGGCCTGAAACGGAGCAAGGTGCGCGTCGTAGCGCTGCAGCCCGACGGCTCGCCTGCCTGGGAAGCCACGCTGCTCAAGGCCCAGGTAATGCGGGGCGCCGGCTTGCTGAGCAGCTCCGGTGCACCGTCCGATGAAAGCCTCATCACCACGATGCCGCTGTTCATGACCAGCGCCGAAAACACCGCCTATACCGTGGAGCCCATCAGCGACGGCGCCCCCGAGCAGGGCGTGCCGCGCAACGCGTTGGTGGTGCAGGCAATTTCGCCCACCGGCGACATCCGCGGCAAGGTATTTAAGGTGCCCGAGGTACCGGCTAAGACTGAGCGCGCGGTCATCACGGCATTTGCCGAGCCGGGCGTGGTGTACGTGCTGGCCCGCGAGAGCAGCGTGCGCGAAAAAACCTCGCAGCTCTACCTCGACCGCTGCGACCTGGCCACTGGCAAGCTCACGCAGCTCGCCCTCAACCTGCCGCCCGCCGCCAACGTGCAGCACGCCGATGACTTCGACCTCGACTGGGTATTTGCGGGCTTCCAGGCCGGCACCTGCCACTTCTACCGGGCCCTGCGCGGAGCCGATAAACGCGCCGATGCCCGCCGCACCCCCGTCGAGTTTGAGGTAATGCGCCTCGCCGCCGCCGATGGCCACCGCCTGGGCGGCTTCGTTACGAAGCTGCACCAGGGCCTACCCGTCAAACACTACCTGCAAGGCGGTATCAGCTTTCCGCACACCGGTGTGGCGCGGCCCCCGCGCTCGCTCACTACCGCCGGTAAAACCGTAAGTCTCAGCCGCACCTTTTACCTCGAAACCGGCGGCGACTGCGAAGTTTTGCTCGACGAGACGACCGGCGGCTACCTGTTTGCCGGCCAGTACACCAACGAAATTGCCTCAGCCGGCGGCAGCGGCTTGCCGGGTCTGGGCACGTTTGCCCAGCGCTACTCCGCCGATGGCAACCTGCTCAAAGCTAGTATTGCCCCCTACGCGAGCGTGCCGGGCTTTGATGAGGACATGCTGCGGCCTCGCAGCACCATGCTCGTCTTTATTCCCGGCATGCTGCTGCAGTCTCCTTTCACGCAGGAGCTCACGTTTGAATTCAGCACCCGCGATGGCGGCGTAATGGCCTCGTCGTTCGACGCGCAACTGAGTGCTGCCCCGCGCCAGCTGCTGTCGTTCGAAAAACGCAAAGGCCAGGAAGCCGTGTTCTTCAGCGGCCCCAGCTACCTCGAAAGCCCCGACAACACCACCGGCGCCGCGCAGCGCCACCTGCTCGGGGGCGGTCTGCTGGCCTCCTCTTCGGAGATGTACCGCAAAATTGGCCAAGTAGTGGAAGCCCACGCCAACGACAAAACCCGGAAGGGCCACACGTTCTACGTGTACTCGGTTTCGGCTACCGGCCCGGCCTCCGCGCTGGTCATTGTCGCACCCTACGAGCAGGGCAAGCCCGTGAGCGTGTACAACGTGAATTAGGCCTCCAACCCCGCCAGTATGTCGAAGGCCGGCCGCGTATGAAGCGGCCGGCCTTCTTTTTTGCGCTCCTGCCTGGGGCGAAAAAAGCTACTTATCCACTCCCGCCCCGAACAGTGCGAAGTCGTACTTCACCGGGTCGGTGGGGTCGAGCAGGCGCAGGTTGGCGGTGAGCTCTTCGGCAGCCTGCCAGTCCACAAGCTTGCGAGTGAGCAGGCCCAGCGGGCGGGCCTGGCGCTCCACGTGCAGGTCGATGGGCATGATGAGGTCGGCCATTGATAGGCGGTTCCAGAGGCCGAAGTCGACTCCGTGCTCATCGCGGCGTACCATCCAGCGCAGGTACATGTTCACGCGCTTGCAGGCCGAGCCCCGGGCCGGGGTGGCCACGTGCTTGCGGGTGCGGGCGGGCGCATCGGGCAGGCTAAAAAAATGGTTGTGGAAATTAATGAGCCGCTCGCGCTGCGAGTGCCCCACCAGAAACGCGGTTTCCAGCGTGTCGTGCTGCTGGTACCAGTCGCGCAGAAAGTGCACGAAGTACAGCAAGTCGGTATCGCAAAAGGTGCGGTGGCAAAAGCCCAGCAACCCCTTCAAGTCCTCGTCGTGGTGCTGGGTGATGAATTGATGAGGCGCATTATCCATGCGGCGCATCAGCTCGTTGCACTTGTTGATGATGGTGGGCCGCTGCCCCCAGGCCAGCAGCGCCGCAAACAGCCCCGAAATTTCAATATCGGCCCGCGCACTGAAGCGGTGCGGAATCTGAATGGGGTCGTTGGCGATGAAATCCGGGCGGTTGTAGCGCACATACTGCGCATCAAGCTGGCGACGGAGTTGCGGGATGTTCAAAGCGGAAGAGTAAAAATAGTTGGTAGAGGCACCATTAAAGCAGCACGTCATGCTGAGCTGGTCGAAGCATCTCTACTGCCCTACTAAAATTGATTAGTTGCGCGGTAGAGATGCTTCGACCAGCTCAGCATGACGTGCTTTTTTGTCAACGGCTTTAAATTAAGCGGTGCGCTACGGCTCCGGGATGTAGTTCGTCTCAACGCGGAAGCGGGAATCCCCCGTGCCGAGCTTTTGCACCGCGCGGGGCGACAGGCGCACCAGAATGTTGTTGTTCTCGCCGGTGTTGGGCAGCTTGCCGATGACGCGCACGTACACGTAGAGGCCGTTCATGGCATTTCTCACCTGCATGATGGTGCCAACGGGGGCCGTTTTGTGCAGCGCCAGGTACTTCTCGGTCGTACTGTTCTCGATGGACGCACCCAGGCCCGATTCTACCACGCGGCCCAGCAGTTCGCTGGCGCGGGTGGGGGTGCGCTCGGGCTTTTCTTCGCGCTCTTCCTTCCTTTGCTCGCGGTCGGTCGGCTTGTCGGGGGTTACAGTGGCTACCTGGGCGGGCTTGTCGGGGGCCGGGGTGGCGGGCGTTTTGCTGGCTGGTATGGCCTCTGTTTCGGCTGGGCGCACGGTTGTAGTTACTTTGGCCGAGGCCGCTGTTTCTTCGGTAGCGGCGAGTAGCAGCTGCTGGCCGGCGCGCACGGTGCCGCCTGCGGGCAGCTTGTTCAGCTTTATTAACTCCTCGGGCGAAAGCTGGTAGCGATTGGCAATGGCAAACAGGGTTTCGCCCTTGCGCACCGTGTAGCGAGCGGGCACGGGGCCCACGGGCGTAGCACTGGCAGCCGTGGTTTTGGCCGGTGCGGCGGCGCTGGCTTTGCCGGCAGCCGGACGGGGCACGTACACAATCTGGCCGATGCCGAGGCCGTTTTTAATCTGCGGGTTGGCCGCGTTGAGCTGGGCCAGGGTCACGCCGTAGCGGCGCGTGAGGGCGGTGAGGGTTTCGCCGGGCCCCACGCGGTGTTTCACGAAGCGCTGGCCGCCGCGCATTTCCTGGCCAATGGAGTCGGGAGGCGCAGCTTTGGCGGCCGCGGGTTTGCCGGGGCCGGGGCTGTTCAGGGCCAGCACCGTCAGCAGCGAAATAAATACAGTCATGATAGTAGCCTTGCAAAATTCACGTTTCCCCCGCCCGGGAGAGCCGGGCAGGCCGCCCGCGCTGGCAAAATAACGCAAAAACCGGCGGGGAATTGGCTGCGCCTCGTTTCAACTCGCCGCAGGCCCGTTCTTTGGCGCACAATCCGGAAAGAAATTCCGACTTTTCACGCCCACTTTCCAGTTCCTATTCTATGGTTCTCGGCCTCATTCCTGCCCGCTATGCCTCCACCCGCCTGCCCGGCAAGCCGCTCGTCGACCTCGGCGGGCAGAGCATGATTGAGCGCGTGGTGCGCCAGGCCCGGCAGGCCAACCTGGCTCGTGTGGTGGTGGCCACCGACGACGAGCGCATTCTGCGCCACGTGCAGGAGTTCGGCGGCGAGGCCGTGCTCACCCGCCCCGACCACCCCAGCGGCACCGACCGCCTCTGGGAAGCCTTCCAGCAGCTTGGCGCCCCGGCCGACGTGCACTGCATCGTCAACATCCAGGGCGACGAGCCGTTCATTCACCCCGCTCAAATCAATGCTCTGGCTGATTTATTCGCTGACCCGGCCACTGCGCCTGCCATTGCCACGCTCGTTAAGCCCGTGGTGTCGGCCGAGGAATTATTCAGCCCGCACCTGCCCAAGGTTGTGCTCGATGCGCAGGGCCACGCCCTGTACTTCAGCCGCCACCCCCTGCCCTACCAGCGCAACCGCCCCGAGGCCGACTGGCTGGCCCACCACCGCTACCTGCGCCACCTGGGCCTGTATGCCTACCAGCCCGCGGTACTTGGGCAACTCACGCGCCTGCCCGTATCGCCCCTCGAAGCTGCCGAGAGCCTTGAGCAGCTCCGCTGGCTCGAAGCAGGCTACCAAATTCGCTGCGCCGAGACGGAGCTGGATGCGTTCGGAATTGATACCCCAGAGGATGTGGAAAAAGCCCGTGTCCGGCTGGGTGCGTAGTCGAAGTCTAAAGAAAAAGTCGCATTGGTTAGGGTTGGTAAACTGCTGGAAGTCCAGCGTTTTCATTAGGGTAACACCTGGGAAAGCACCTCCGTTGAGCCAAGCTCAACCATAACCCGCACCTGAGAACTTCCGCTACAAGCAGTCCACCCACCCTGCTGTATCATGGCGACTCTTAAGCTACGTGGCAACGACCTGCGCAAACTTGGCTACCCCGAAGGCCGCCCCATTACGCTAGCGCTCGACATTCTGGAAGACCGGCAGCTGCGCAAGCTGGACAAAGGCAGCGCCCTGGCACTGCTGCAGAAAATTAAAGAAGACCCTTACGCCTACCTGCGCGATTCGCTGTGGCGTGAGTTGGCCAAGGAATTCGTGCCCGACCCCAGCCGCTCGGCGGTCCTCAACCCGGAAGTGAAAGACTACCGGCGCTACGGCGATGCATTTATTGAAGACGGTGCCCGCCGGCAGATGGATACCGCCATGCAGCTGCCCGTAACGCTCGACGGGGCCCTAATGCCCGATGCCCACCAGGGTTACGGGCTGCCCATCGGTGGGGTACTGGCCGTGGACAACGCCGTGATTCCCTACGGCGTGGGCATGGACATTGGCTGTCGCATGGCCCTGTCGGTATTTGCCCTGCCCCCGCGTTACCTGGAGCAGCGGACTCAGGAGCTCAAAAAAATGCTGCATGCCAACACGCGCTTCGGCGGCAAGGAGGTATTCAAGAACCCCACCGATGACGCCGTGCTGGACCGGCCGGAGTTCAAGGAAATCAGCGTGGTGCGCGGCAAGCACGAAGCCGCCGTGAAGCAGCTTGGCTCGTCGGGCTCGGGCAACCACTTCGTGGAATGGGGCCTGGTCGACATCACGGCCGAAGACAACGAACTGGGCGTGCCCGTAGGCCAATACCTGGGGCTGCTCTCGCACAGTGGTTCGCGGGGGCTAGGCGCGGCCATTGCCCAGCACTACACCAAAATAGCCATGAAAAAATGCCCGCTGCCGCCCGAGGCACGCTACCTCGCTTGGCTCGACCTCGACTCGCAGGAAGGTCAGGAGTACTGGCGGGCCATGAACCTGGCCGGCGATTACGCCTCGGCTTGCCACCGCGACATTCACCGTCGCCTAAGCCAGGCCTTGGGCGAAAAGCCCTTGGCCAAAGTAGAAAACCACCACAACTTCGCCTGGAAAGAAACCTTGCCCAACGGCCGTGAAGCCATAGTGCACCGAAAGGGGGCAACCCCGGCAGGCGCTGGCGTGCTGGGTGTCATTCCAGGGTCGATGACGGCCCCAGGCTTTATCGTGCGCGGCCGGGGCGAGCAGGATTCCATCCAATCAGCGTCGCACGGAGCTGGGCGGCGGCTCTCGCGCACCCAGGCCAAGCTGCAGGTGTCGGAAGGAGAGCTACGCCGGTTGCTACGCGACCAGGGCGTCGAGCTCATTGGCGGCGGACTCGATGAAGCCCCGATGGCCTACAAGGACATTCATCAGGTAATGGCCCACCAGCGCGACTTAGTGGACGTGCTGGGCTCGTTCACACCCAAAATCGTGCGCATGGATGCCGGTGGCGGAAGCCACAGCAAGTACGGCGGCGAGTAGCTCAGCTATCGATAACCCATAAAAGAACAGGGATAAAACAGTACGTCTGTTTTATCCCTGTTCTTTTATGGGCAATGCTGCTTTTACGAACTGCACGACAACGTGGCACAGCCCGGTTTGTCGCGGGCCCAGTCGGGCCGCTTGCCAGCCAGCTCCTCATGCTCAGGGTGTTCATCAAAGGGCGTTTTCAGCACGTTAAACAGTGTTTCGAGTGGGGCCAAGTCCCCTGCTTCGGCTGCCTCGATGGCATTCTGGGCAAGGTAGTTGCGCAGCACAAACTTGGGGTTGGCCTGTAACATCGCCTCCCGAATGGCTTCGGCGGAGGCAGGCTCCTGCCGCAGCCGCTCCGTGTAGCGGTGGAGCCATGCCCGCAGGGTCTGGTCCTCGTTGGGAGCAATGGAGTAGGCCGCTTTCTCAAGCAGCTTGCTAAACAAGGCTTCTTCGTTTCCAGTGGCGGCCAGCAGCTCCGGTGCCAGGTGGGCAAGCTGTCGGAAGAAGATGGTCATGTCGATTTCTGGCTCGGCCAGGGCAGCGGGAAGGTCCTCAATTAATGACTGGTCGCCGGCCCGGTCCAGCGAAGTGAGGCCCAGCTTGCGCAGAAACAATTCGTGCTGCGTGGCGGCCAGCGTCTCGGCGTACACATCGAGGCCGGGGCGTAGCGCCCGGGCATCTTCTACCAGCGGCGAAAGGGCCTGGGCCAAGGCCATCAGGTTCCACATGGCCACGTGGGGTTGCTGCCCGAAGGCGTAGCGGCGCGAGCCAAAATCGGTGGTATTGGGCGTCCAGTCGGGGTCGTAGGGCTCGAGCCAGCCGTAGGGGCCGTAGTCAATGGTGAGGCCCAGAATGGACATGTTATCGGTGTTCATCACGCCGTGCACGAAGCCCACGCTCATCCAGTGCGCCACCATCACGGCCGTTCGGCGGGCCACTTCCTCAAACCAGTGCACGTACACTGCCGGCGAGGGTTCCCCTAACTCGGGGTAATGGTGGCGCAGCACGTAGTTGGCCAGGGCCCGCAGATTGTCCAACTCGTTATGAGCGGCCATAATCTGAAAGTTGCCAAAGCGAATGAACGTTGGAGCTACCCGCGCTACAATGGCCCCTGGCTCGGGCGCGGCATTGCCGTTGTAAAACATGTCGCGCACCACGTCGGCGCCGGTTGTTACCAGGCTAAGGGCCCGCGTGGTGGGCACACCGAGGTAGTGCATGGCTTCACTGCACAAGAACTCCCGCACCGACGAGCGCAGCACCGCCCGGCCATCGGCGCGGCGCGAGTACGGTGTGGGCCCAGCTCCTTTCAGCTGTATCTCCCAGCGTGAGCCATCTACGGCTGGTACCTGGCCCAGGGAAATGGCGCGGCCATCGCCCAGTTGCCCGGCCCAATTACCAAACTGATGCCCCCCGTAACGTGCGGCAAAGGGCTTCATGCCCGAAGTAAGCAGGTTGCCAGCTAGCATGGCAACCGCCGCGCTGCGCTCCTCTGGCCGGGCCAGGCCCAGAAACCCGCCGAGCTCCTCGGACCACGCTAGTATTTTCGGGTCGGGCACCGGCGAGGGTGCCACCCGCGAATAACAATAGCCGGGAACCTGGCGCGAGCCCTTATTGCCGGACAATTCGCCGCGCAGCTCTTCTACAAAGGGATTTTCAAACGGAACTTGGTCAAGTGGTGCAGTTGGCATAAGTATGCAGGTAGTTAGGCAATGATAGAAGGTATCGGGAAGCTTGCAAGACGCGCAGCATTGCGCTGACTCCAGGTTCTGGAGAGCATCAACGTCCCTTGGTAAACGCTCCAGTTGCACCTGGGGGTACATTTATCGGAGATGTAAACCCCGTATGTCAGTCCGCGCGTTCCACCACAGGCTTCTCGGCACTATCGGTCTGGCCACGCTCCTCGCGCATCTCCCGAGACAGGAAGTAGTTAAGAGCCGTACGGATGACTGCAATAGCACCGAGCTTGCCAATCTGCTCCCAGCTTGGCGCTATGGCTGTGCTCAGAATATCGGCTCCGAGCTGAAACTCCAGCGCCAGGGCTAAATACCGGGCCAGCGCCAACCGAATAGCCGTGAAATCAGCCGTTTGCTGCCGCATCAGCGCCTTCAGCAACAGCCAGCCGGCACTGAGTATACCCAGCGTTATAATAGTAGCGCCTACGGTCTCAACACCCAGCTTCAGCCACAATACGCCTTCAATAACAACGCTTTCGGCGCGGCCGTGCACCGAGGTTACATCGCGTGCGGCCTCAGGTAGCGCCGATAGAAAGAGTATGGATAACATGAACATAGGCCAGGCAATCGAATTAACAAGGTGAAGTATGGCACAGCCGGCCAATAAGTCGAGCTGCGCTGTACGGTTACCAGCGCAAGTACCAGCCCGAATGTATTCTTATCCCTAACCGCCGGCCTTTTTGGCTTTATAGCCTTCCTTCAGCAGTACCTCAAGCACCTTGTCGCGGAAGTCGCCCTGCACCACTACTTCCCCATCTTTGGCACTGCCGCCAACGCCGCACTTGGTTTTCAGCAGCTTGCCTAGGCTTTGCAGGTCGGCATCGGCACCCACAAAGCCGGTCACGAGCGTTACCTGCTTGCCCCCGCGCTGTTTCTTATCCAGCTGTACTCGCAATTGCTGTTGCTGGGGGGGCAACGTGGTAGCCGCTGTTGGCTCATTCGACTGATAGCCGAAATCGGGATTGGTGGAGTATACAACTCCCGTCCGGTTCTGTTTCATGCGCTAATAAGTTACTCGTTATTAATTGTTGCCAGAGTCAGCACCTTCTAATTAGTTGCAACTAACCGCTGGTTACTGACACCAAAAATCAAACCGCCACGGCCAATGCCAACGGCAGTAGGGCTACATCGAATTCAGTAGCGTGGCCCAGGTAGTCACCGTCGACGTGGAAGCCAATGGGTGCCTCGGCAACAACCCGTCCGCGTGGCACCCGGAAATACTCGGCGGCTTTGCTCTGTGGCAAGTTGCCAAGCGCCATCGCCAGACTCACCCGAAAGGCGCGCATGGCAGGCAATGCATCAATCAGGCACACATCTAGCAGGCCGTCGCGCAGGTCGGCCCGGGGGGCAATGTAGGCGTTGTTACCGTACTGCGAAGCATTGGCAAAAGCCAGCACGTAGCAGTCGGTGCTGATTTCCTGACCGTCGAGGGTAGCAACCACTGGCACCGAGCAATAGCGGCGGTACTCGCGCAGTGTTACCTGCAAGTAAGTGCTCAGGCCCCGCGAGCCGGCCATGGCAAAGTGCTGGCTTACGTGCGCATCAAACCCCAAACCGGCCGTGCAAAAGAACTCGTGGCCGTTGATAACGCCCACATCCATGCGGCTGAACGTGGGTGCGGCCAGCTGCCGCAAGGCGGCCGACAGGCCCAATGGCACCTTCAGGTGGCGCGCCAACCCATTGCCCGACCCTTGTGGAATGATGCCCAGGGCCGTTTCGGTGCCCAGCAGGCCGCGTCCCACCTCGTTCACAGTGCCATCGCCACCCACAGCAGCAACTATAGCAAATCCCTCGGCAGCAGCAGTTCGGGCCAGTTCCACGGCGTGCCCGGCATACTCCGTGAGCCTGATTTCATAGTCAGCTTCGCGTGCGCCGAAATAGCGCGCAATCAGCGCCGGCATGTCGTGGCGCTGGCTTGGGCCGGCTTTCGGATTTAAAATAAAGCAGGTTTTGGGCATGATAAACGCCCAGCGCAAGCTTGGCGGCTTTTAAACGAACCAATGAGTACTCGATAGGGAGAAATAAGACTAAGATTAGCACATCTTCCTATTGAATTTTTATCACACTATACTTATCAAACGAAAACGCCGCCCGCCTGCCAGTAAATGGCAACGCGGACGGCGTCTATTACGCGAGCAGCAATTAACCGTTCATTTGCTCACCGAGCTTCTGGATGAGGTCGGCGGTGCGGGTGGAGTAGCCGGTTTCGTTATCGTACCAGCCAATTACCTTAGCCAACGTGCCATTGGCCGAAGTCAGCTCCGAGTCGAAGATGCAGCTGTGGGGGTTGCCCACGATGTCAATGCTCACAATCGGGTCGGTGGTGTACTCAATAATTCCTTTCATAGGGCCATCAGCAGCAGCTTTAATAGCAGCATTGATTTGCTCCCTAGTCACCTCCTTTTTCAGGATAACAGTCAGGTCGGTCATCGAGCCATCCGGCACGGGCACGCGCATAGCCAGGCCGTCGAGCTTGCCCTTCAAGGTGGGCAGCACCAGACCTACGGCCTTAGCGGCCCCGGTGCTGGTCGGAATGATGCTATAAGCAGCGGCGCGAGCACGGCGCAGGTCCTTGTGAGGAGCATCCTGCAGGTTCTGGTCCGACGTGTAAGCATGCACCGTGGTGATGTAGCCTTTCTCGATGCCGAACGCATCGTCCAACACCTTGGCCATTGGGGCCAGGCAGTTGGTAGTGCAGCTAGCGTTGCTCAGAATGGTTTCCGAGCCGGTGAGGATGTCCTCGTTCACGCCCAAAACCACCGTGGGGATGTTGCCGGTAGCAGGTGCCGAAATCACTACTTTCTTGGCACCAGCGGTGAGGTGCTGGCCAGCGCCCGCCTCGTCCACGAAGCGACCAGTCGATTCCAGCACTACGTCAACCCCCATCTTGCCCCAGGGTAGTAACTTGGGGTCGCGCTCGGCCAGAGCGGCAATTTTCACCCCGTTCACGGTGAGGCTTTCCTCGTCGTAGCTCACGGTACCATCGAAACGGCCGTGTACGGAGTCATACTTTAGCAGGTGGGCCAACGTTTTGTTGTCGGTCAGGTCGTTGATAGCAACGATTTCCACGTTGTCGCGGCCAAGCAGCGACTTGAAGGTGAGACGGCCAATGCGGCCGAAGCCGTTGATGGCGACTTTAATTTTTGCCATTAGTAAAACAGAGAAAGATAGGTGGCAGGCTCCCACACTGGCAGCCATTGAAATGCGGGGCGAAGATAGTAGGCAGGCGCGGGTTAGTCACATGGGTCAGCGCCGGAGCGGTTCGATTCCGCTACGGACTACTAATAAGTAACGTGAATGGCCTTCCTTTTAGCCCGGCGCTGGCCGCCAAAGCGCAACGTCACCACACCCACAAAAATCTTTTCACCTGAAAAACAGCACCCTTTGCTTAATTCGGCACTTTTTTTTGCCTTGTTGCTTGTGTAGCAACAAGCGCGCCGTACCTTTGCATCATCAAAACGAATAACGGTCCGTTCGTCTAGGGGTTAGGACAGTAGATTTTCATTCTACCAACAGGGGTTCGATTCCCCTACGGACTACTAAAAAAGCCATTTCCGCACTGGAAATGGCTTTTTTTGCTTGTTGGGGGTAGACTGTGGGGCATGAGAACGGCCTACCTTACCTCTTTGGGGTGGGTTTACAGATGCCTCGCAGCTCCAATGCCAGCAGTATCTACCTTTGTCGGGCCGGGTGAATCAGTTGTCCCACTATTTCCCGCTTAGCGCCGGAGTTGTTGCGTTTCGCAGCGGCCCCGGCGCTTTTGCTTGCTCCTATGATTGAACGTGGGAGCAGATACTACCTTTCGGGATGCTTACTACTTTCATCGAGAGGCATCAAACCGCCAAAATCGTACTCACCCAAACAACCTATATGCACTTAGAGGTTGTGGAAGGGGTATTCAAGGTTGATTTCAAGGATAAAGCTGCTTTTAAACTTAAGCTAGGTATGTGGGGTGGTCCAGTAAAAACGGACAGTTCGCTAAGGTAGGTTGGTTTTTAGGTCCTGTTCAAATTGGTGGGGCGAGCGGTAGCCGAGCGCAGAGTGGCGGCGGTCGAGGTTAAAGTAGGAATCGAGGTAGTGGGCCACTTCCAAACGGGCTTTTTCGAGCTAGGCAAACGCGGTGCCGTGGGGCAGCAGTTCGGTTTTGAGTGTGCTCCAGCCGGCTTCGGCCTGGGCGTTATCGTACGGGTTGCCCGGTCGGCTAAAGCTGGGCACGGCCCCGGCCTGGTCGACGCGGGCCCGGCAGGCGGCGCTGGTGTACTGGCTGCCGCGGTCGGCGTGGACGATGAGTCCCGGTGCGGGCTGGCGCAGGGTCAGGGCTTGTGCCAGCGCCACCAGCACGAGTTCGGTGGGCATCTGCGCGGCCAGGTGCCAGCCCACGACCCGGCGCGAACACGCATCGCGCCACGTGGCCAGGTAGCACCAGCGCCCGCCCACGAGCGACAAATACGTGATGTCGCCGCCCCACACCCGGTCAGGGGCGGTGGGCGCGGGTCGGCCACGGTCGTCCGGGGCCGGTGCGGGCGGGTGCTCAGCGCCCGTAACGCGTGCCGGTGCAGCCACGAGCACAGGGCGTAACGGCCCACGTTATGGCCCTCGGCGTGTAGTTCGGCCCGCAAGCGCCGGGTGCCGTAGCGCCGGGCATGGCGCATGAAAGCGGCCTGCGCCGCTTCCTGCCACGGCGCAGCGGGCGGCGGCGAACGGCGGCGCCACGCGTAATACCCGGCCGTGCTCATGGCCAATACGCGGCAGAGTACCTGCACCGGCCACGGCTCCGTACAGCCCTCGATGAATACGTAACGACTGATGATTGAGCCGGTTGCGCAAAGATGGTAACGACTTTTTTTAAAATATCGCGCTCCATTTCCACGCGCTTGAGTTCGGCGCGCTCGACGCTACTGGGCACAGCTTGCGCCCGCCTTGCTGGGCCGCTGCCAGCGGCCCAGCAAGGCGGGCGAAATGCCTTGGGCGCGGGCCACGTCGCTTTGCCGGGCCCCGGCCGCTACTTGGCGCACGCACTTGGCTTTGAAGGCGAACGTGTATTTCTTACGGGTGGCGGATAAGCCACCAGGATTCAGTTTCTCGGTCATGGGCAGTGGAAGGTAAGACTTCTCACTGTCCGTTTTAACTAGACCACCTCACAAGGCCAAGTACAGCCAGTCTCCGACCTGGCGGGACAGATACGCAATGTCCCTAGCCAAGACCCAGCTCAGGGCGGGGGAGCCAGCTGGCCGAGTAAGCGACTAAGCGTGGCGTGCACTGCATAGTCAAACTCAGTGGCGCGGGGCACAAACAAGCGGGGCTGCAGGGGCCCATAGGCCGTGCGCTTTGAGCTCCCGACGGATGTGCCAGCGGCCGACCGCGTACCCTTGGCCTACACTTTGCCGCAGAGCGGGGGTGAACCATCGTGGTGTCCGTCATAAGCACCAGCTTCGGGCACGACTCCCTGCCGACCCTGTTCGACCGGCAGCTGTTGCCTACGGCGTTGCCAAACGCAGTTAGCCACCGGTGGCGCTCGCAGTCCCTGACCAGGCGAACGCACGACTACTTTGGCCAGCACACAGTGTAATATGCTAGTGAGAACTCCCTGTAGCGGGTGGCCGAAGATGACCTAGGCATTTTCACAAAGTTAATTCCCTGCTCCCTCTTCAGATGAGTGTACAGGGCGCTGACCTCTGGGTCACGGGCTACTACTTTGCGACCCATTTCAGCCACGAGTTTATCTTATTACTTGAATTACAATAGCTTGAAGATGATTCCCAACTGCCGCGTGGCGGCTAACATGCTACAGCTTTTACTGGTCAGACGCATGGCCTCGGCCTTAAAAGCTTGTCATGCTTGTGCCGTTTGTCAAGCGACGTGCCGTTAGTTTTGGTTGTCATCACACAAGAAACATATGTTCTTCTTCTGTTTGGCTTGGTTAGACAACCTTAGTAATTGATAATTACAATCTCAATCTTCATTAGGCCAATGCCAGATTATTTACGTTAGCGAATTTCTAAACCGGACGGATAGATGCGTTTAATAATAAAGCGGTGTAATATATAGCCAGCAAGCAATCTGCGAATCTACCGTCGGGGGCAGACAGCAAAATGCCCCTGCGGCTGGCAAAAGCGGCAGGGGCATTACGTGTAAAAAGGTTGGCGGC